>DASYFE010000188.1:0-19744 GCA_036498585.1 Pyrinomonadaceae bacterium
AGCCGAAGATGCGTGGGAAAAGATAGCTGCAGGCGCGAGTCTCGTGCAGTTATATACCGGCTTCATTTACCAGGGACCACGCATCGTGCAACAGATCAACGAAGGTGTCGCAAAGATCCTCGAACGCGAAGGTTTCGCAAATCTGGAAGAGGCCGTGGGGAGTAAAGCAAAAAGATCCGTGTAATCTGTGGACAAAAAAATATGAAAAATAAAAAATTAATAATCGCACTCGATGTCGAATCACGCGCAAGAGCGCTCGACCTCGTGAAACAACTCCACAGCGTCGCAGACATGTTCAAGGTCGGCTCTCAACTCTTCACCGCCGCGGGCCCGCAAATCGTCCGCGACATCATCGCCCACGATGCGAAAGTGTTTCTCGATCTAAAGTTTCACGACATCCCGCATCAGGTAGCAGGCGCGGCACGCTCCGCCGCAGAGCTCGGTGTCTCGCTATTCACGGTTCACGCGAGCGGTGGTGGGGAGATGATGCGGGCGGCAGTCGATTCGGTTAACGAGGTCGCGGCGAAAACCGGCGGCCGCTCAAAGATACTGGCCATCAGCGTCCTCACCAGCATCGATGAGGGCATACTCGCGCAAATCGGTGTAACTTCGACTCCAGTAGAATCAGTACTGCGACTCGTGAAGCTTGCCGAAGCCTCGGGTGTCGACGGCGTCGTCGCTTCACCGCAGGAGATTGAATCCATCCGCAAGACAATCGCGAATCCCGAGTTTATGGTCGTCACACCGGGAATTCGGCCAGCAACCAATGAGCTCGGCGATCAGAAGCGCGTGGCCACACCGGCGGCAGCAATCGCAGCAGGCGCCAGTTACCTCGTCGTCGGACGCCCAATCGCAGGCGCACCGGATCCCCTCTCCGCCGCGCAAGGAATCATCGCGGATATGGAACTGATCGATAAAGGTGGCGTGTAAAATCCTGGCGCGTAGTCACTATTTGCCCAACTATCGAATAAAAACTATCATGCCACGGTGAGTCGCAGCTTGAAACGCCCGTTCATTTCAACTCTTACTATCCTCTTTCTCGCACTCGTCTTTCCATTGTGGGCTCAGGAAAACGGCGGGCAGACTCCGCTTTCCTTCTCGCAGGTGCCCTATCGCGTCGGCGAGCGACTGACTTACAACGTCTCGTTTTCAAATTTCCCCGATGCGGCGCACGTCGAGGTCGAGGTCATGTCGCATGGCACGCACTTCGGCCGTGAAGCTATCCAACTTCGCGCTCACGTCGAAACAAATGGCGTGATCAACGTCGCGCTCTACGCCATCAATAACGACTACACCACGTATATCGATCCCGCGACCGGACTGCCGTTCCGCGTCGAAGAATCAGCGCGCGACGCGATCAGAGCCGCCGATTCAGTTCAGGATTTCAGCCAGCCTGCTGGTAACGAAGCTATTCCGCCGAAACAAAGAGGCTTCCCCGGCACTTACGATTTCCTCGCAGCTTTCTATCGCGCCCGCGCCCTTCCACTCCAGGACGGCGGTGTCTACGACCTCGCTGTGCGCGGTTCGGGAGTTGATTATCATGCCGAATTGAAAGTGGTGGGCAGAGATACGATACGGACGAACGTAGGCTCGTTTACGACGATTGTTACGGAAGTCAAAGCCAACAACTCGCCGCTGCGGAACATGAAGATTTATTTCAGCGACGATGAACGACATGTGCCCGTGCTCGTAACCGCGCGCATACGCTCTGGCGATCTGAAAGCCGAGCTCGCCGGCTCTGAGCTAGTCAAGCAGCCGGAAGAAGCTCCAACTCCAACACCGGCAGTTGTTGCAGCGCCTGTTCCGAAACCGGAAGCACCGCCAGCATTGCCCGAGAATTTACCATTCAAGATCGGTGAGCAGCTCAACTACCAGGTGTTCATCGCTGGCAACAACACTCCGCTCGGTCTCGCAACTTTTCAGGTGCGCGGGCGCCAGCGTTATTTCGATCACGATGGTGTGTTTTTCAATGTCACTGCGCAGACAACGAGCGCGGCCGCGACGCTCTTTGTCGCAAGAGATCAGATTGATTCGTACGTCGATCCGAGAGCGTTGTTGCCCTTTCGCACGGTGATGAACTTAGTCGAAGGCCGAAGACGTTTGAACCAGACGCTCACGTTCGACCAGAACACGGGAGTCGCGACGATCGACAACGGTACGAGACTCGAAGTACCAGTCGGCACGCACGACTACGTGTCCTTTTTTTATGTAATGCGCACTTTCAACTTCACCGCGAAAAAGCGCAACGCGGTATCGGTGTTAGTTGAGAACAAGCCGAGGACGTTGTTTGTCGAGTTGTTGAAGCGTGAGGCGATTCAGTTGGGAGGCCGATCCATACCGGCGCTTGTGTTGTCGATCACGAGCGATGATCCACAGCCCGATAAATATCAATTTCGAATGTGGATCAGCGACGACCACCAACGGATGCCACTACGACTAACGTGCACAACTAAACTCGGCCCCCTCCGCGCCGACCTCGCCATCCTCCCCACCACGCCACAGTAAGAATTAGCCGCAAAAAGGCACAAAAGGCACATAATAGTTAATTCTCAGCAGGGGGCTTTGCACAAAAAGTCTCGATCGCACTCTTCTCTGTGCAACCTCTGTGTCCTCTGTGTCTCTGTGGTTGATGATTCCGAGTAAAACCCAACCACAGAGACACAGAGGACACAGAGGCTGCACAGAGAAATCCCAAAACAAGGACTTTTTGTGCAAGGTCTCTCAGCAGGCTTAATTCCTTCAGGACACGCGCTGCCTATGGTTTTTTATTATGTGCCTTTTGTGCCTTTTTGCGGCTAATGATTTTGAAATTGGTTTTCAACTCGGATATACTCCCATGCCGTTATGCTGAACTCATTTATCATCGTCATGCGTGAAGGCTTTGAGTCGTTCCTGCTCGTCGCCGTTATTCTCGCTTACCTCCGCAAATCAGGACAAAAGTGGCTGACTTCCTCCGTCTTCGTCGCCATTGCCCTGGCCCTTGCGGCCAGCGCGGGACTCGCTTACGTGCTCAACACTGGCGTTGACGACGCTACGGTCCAAAGCATGTTCGGCTCTTTCATCGGCGGCTACATCAGCCAGTTCTTTGCGAATGAAGCGCTGCGTGAAGCGGTGCTCGGCGCGATTGCAGTCGTGATGGTCGGCACGCTCGTGATCCACATGTGGCGTCACGGTCCGAAAGTTCAGCAACGCATGCGCGAGAGATTGAGTGCGGTTTCTTCGAAAGGCTCAAAGGTCGCGGCAGTGGCGGGTGTGTTTCTGTTTACGTTCCTGATGATCACGCGCGAGGGAATGGAAACAGCGCTGATGTTGATGCAGGTCAAGGATCCGAATCTGATCAGCGGCGCGCTGCTTGGACTACTCGCGGCCGTCGCGTTTGCATTTGGCTGGGCGAAGTTCGGGCACTTGGTCAACATCAGGCGCTTCTTCCAGGTAACTGGAATCTTTCTGTTGCTCTTCATGGTCCAGGTGAGCATCTATTCCTTCCACGAGTTCAGCGAGGCGGGGCTGCTGCCGAATAGTGATTATCTACACGAAGCGACTGAGAAGTTTTCACCGGACGGGCTTTACGGCAAATGGTTCTCGCCGTTCATGATCGGATTTTGTGCGTTGTGGCTACTGGGCGCATGGCTGATCGATCGAAGAAAGGCTAAACAGACAACATCTTCGCCAGCTCGCGTTTCAACAACTTCCCTGTCGGACCTTTCGGAATATCCTCAACAAAGTGCACCGTCTTCGGGCATTTGAAGTCGGCGAGTCGCGCTTTGCAGTAGTCGATAACTTCCTGTGTGGTTGTGTTCGCGCCCGGTTTTAGCACGACCACTGCCGCGACTTCTTCACCGTAAAGCTCATCTTTAACACCAACCGCCGCCGCAGCAGCGATGTCGGGATGCTGATACAAGACCTCGTCGATCTCACGCGGGTAAATGTTTTCGCCACCGCGAATGATCATGTCTGACTTGCGATCGACGATGTAATAGAAACCATCCGCGTCGCGATACCCGATGTCGCCCGTGTGAAACCAACCGTTGCGAAACGCAGTCGCGTTTGCGGTGTCGTTTTTGTAATAGCCTTTCAAAATATTCTCGCCACGTAAAACGATCTCACCTAATTCTCCGTCCGGCACTTCGCGATCGTCTTCGTCGACGACGCGCATCTCGTTCCCGATCGGAACACCACACGATCCGGGACGACGACGCTCATCGGGTGGATTGAACGTCGAGCGACAAGTTGATTCAGACAGTCCGTAGCCTTCGACCACGAGACAATGAAACTTCTCCTCGAACCGTCGCAGCACTTCCGCAGGCACAGGCGCCGAGCCACACATCGCAAAGCGCAACTGATCGGTCTTCAGTCCTTCGGGAACTCCGTCCGGATACGTGCTCAACAACATCGAAAGCATCGTCGCGACTGATCCAAATGAAGTGATCTGATACTCGGAAATGATCTGCCAGAAACGCGAGGCGGAAAACTTCTGACTCACGACGGTCGAAGCGCCTGCGTAAAGCGCCGACATCGTCGTCACTGAAACTGCGTTCATGTGAAACAGCGGCATTATCGTCAGCAGACGATCTGTTTCGTTGAAGCCGAGCCAACCGGAGATCTGGCGCGCGTTGGCGATGACGTTGCAGTGCGTGAGCAGGCAGCCTTTCGGTTTGCCCGTGGTGCCTGACGTATAGATGATGATTGCTTCGTGATCCGCGTCGATCTCGCCGATTTCCGCGGTTGGAACGACGCCCGTGATCTCTTCGCGCGTTGCATCCGCTTCGTTGTCGAAGGTGACGATTGCCTGCAACGTCGGAACGTCGTCGCGAATCGTTTCGATCAAAGGCAGAAACTCGGAATTGACGAGCAGCGCACGGGCTTCTGAGTTTGAGATCACGTATGCGATCTCCTGTGATTTCAGGAGCGAGTTGATCGGTCCGGCGAGCGCGCCGATCTGCCAGCAGGCGAAGTAGGCCACGACATACTCGACGCTGTTCGGCATTAAGAGGCTGACGACGTCCCCGTATCCCACGCCCTTCACGGCGAGCATCCGCGCGGTACGCATGACAGCGGCTTCGAATTCTTTGTAGGTGAACTGGCGTTTGTCGGCTTCCGAGAAGAGGAAGAGTTTGTCGGGCGTGGCGGTTACGCGCTGTTTCAGTAGTTCCGGGATCGTTCGTGGTTCCGCAGTCATGACGGATCGTATTAAGCCACAGATGAACACGGATTAATACTGAGACATGATATATTCCTGAACTCTTATGGATACTTATCGCAATTTTATCGGCGGCAAATGGATCGAGTCATCCTCCAGCCGCATGGCACAAAATATCAATCCGGCAAACACCGAAGACATTCTCGGCACGATTCGCCAAGCGACCCGCGAGGAAGCACGCGCGGCTGTCGACGCGGCAGCCGATGCGTTTCGCGGATGGCGAGCAACACCCGCGCCCGCTCGCGGCAAGATTGTCGCGAAGGCTGCGCGCTTGCTCGAGGAGAACAAGGAAGAAGTCGCGCAACTACTCACGCACGAAGAAGGCAAGACGATTGCAGAATCGCGCGGTGAGCTGCAGCGTTCGATCAACGTCGCTGAATTTTGTGCGGGCGAGTCGCGACGAATGACCGGGGAGACGCTCCCTTCCGAGCTGCCCTTGAACTTCGCGTACACGATCAAGCAACCGCTCGGTGTGGTTGCGTGCGTGACGCCGTGGAACTTTCCGGTTGCGATTCCGGTGTGGAAGATCGCACCCGCGCTCGTCGCCGGCAACACGGTTGTTTTCAAACCGGCGTCGATCACGCCTGCGACCGCAGTTCGCATCACGGAGATCTTCGAAGCCGCCGGCATACCGCCGGGCGTTTTGAACCTCGTGCTCGGCTCCGGTTCTGAAGCAGGTGACGAGATCATCAATCATCCTGCGGTCAAAGCGATCTCTTTCACGGGTTCGAACGGCGTCGGGATTCGTTTGTACGAGCAGGCGTCGCGACGCGGCGCAAAGGTCCAGTGTGAGATGGGCGGAAAGAACCCGGTCGTCGTGCTTGAAGACGCTGATATGGATCTCGCAGTCGAATCCACCGCGCAGGGCGCGTTTGGATCGTCGGGTCAAAGATGCACTGCGACGAGTCGTGCAGTCGTCGTGGACCAGGTTGCTGACGAGTTTGTCGAACGCCTCGAGAAGCGAGCGAAGTCGATGCGCATCGGTCCGGGATCGGATCCGGCGACGGAGATGGGACCGAGTGTCGATGAGAACCAGTTCAAAACCGTGCTCAGCTACATCAACATCGGTCGCGAAGACGGCGCCACACTCGTTTGCGGCGGCGAGCGCGCTACGGGGCAGGGGCTCGACAAAGGTTATTTCGTGCATCCCACGGTCTTCGATCGCGTCACGCCTGACATGCGCATCGCGCGTGAAGAGATCTTTGGTCCAGTGTTGTCAGTGTTGCGTGTGAAGGATTTTGATCGGGCGATGGAAGTCGCGAACGATAGTGAATACGGTCTGGCGTCGTCGATCTTCACAAACGACGCGGCGCGCATCTTCCGTTTTGTCGACGAGATCGAAACGGGCATGACGCACATCAACTCTCCCACGACCGGTGGCGAAGCGCACATCCCGTTTGGCGGCTCGAAAGGCACAGGCATCGGCGATCGCGAACAAGGCTCAACCGCGCTCGACTTCTACACCGAGTTGAAGGTGGTCTACGTCGACTACACCGGCCGCAAGCGCGAAGGCAATCTCTATTAAATCCGTGTAATCTGTGGCTAAAAACGATGAAAACTCTAATCAAGAATGGCCGCGTTGTGACTGCGGTTGATGATTATAAAGCCGATATCCTGATCGAAGATGAGCGCGTCTCCGTCATCGGCGCTAATCTTCAGATGGAGGCCGACCAAACAATCGACGCGGCCGGCAAACTCGTTATCCCCGGCGGCATCGATCCGCACACGCACATGGAGCTGCCGTTCGGCGGCACCGAATCTTCCGACGACTTTCGCACCGGCACGATCGCAGCGGCGCACGGCGGCACCACGAGCATCATCGACTTCGCCGTCCAGTACAAAGGCCAATCACTGATCGAAGGCATCGACAACTGGCACAAGAAAGCCGAAGGCAAAACCGCCATCGATTACGGCTTTCACCTCATCACCACGGAGCTCGAAGACAAACAGATCGAAGAGCTCTACACCGCGATGGACGAAGGCGTGACGAGCTTCAAAATGTTCATGGCCTATCCGGGCGTGTTCCTCGTCGACGATGCAACCATCTTTCGTGCGATGTCGGCAGCGGGCCAGCGTGGCGGCCTGATCTGCATGCACGCTGAAAACGGAATCGTCATCAACGAGATCATTAAACGCGCAATCGCGCAGGGCCGCACCGCGCCCAAGTATCATGCGTTAACACGACCAACGATCGCCGAAGCCGAAGGTGTCCATCGCGCGATCGCGATCGCAGAGATGGCAGAGTCGCCTGTGTACATCGTTCACCTGTCGTGCGCGGACGCGCTGAACCAGGTGCGACAGGCGCGCGATCGCGGCATTCCAGCGTTTGCCGAAACGTGTCCACAGTATCTGTTTCTCTCGATCGACAATTACGACGAGCCCGGATTCAACGGCGCAAAGTATGTCATGACGCCGCCGCTACGTGAGAAGTCAAACCAAGATGAGCTCTGGAAGGGTTTGAAGATGGACGATCTGCAAGTGATCTCGACCGATCATTGCCCGTTCTGCATGAAAGAACAGAAGGAGCTCGGTCGCGACGACTTCACGAAGATTCCGAACGGCGCGCCCGGCGTCGAGAATCGCGTGCCGCTGATCTACAACGGCGTAGTCGAGAATCGCATCAGCTTGAACCGCTTTGTCGAGCTCACATCGACCGCCGCCGCGAAGATGTTTGGCCTGTTTCCGAAGAAAGGCACGATCGCGATCGGCTCCGATGCTGACATCGTGATCTTCGACGCCGACAAAGAACAGACACTGAGCGTGAAGACGCAGCACATGAACTGCGATTACAACGCGTACGAAGGCAAGAAGATCAAGGGCGCGGTCGAGACTGTGCTCTCGCGAGGCAAGGTTGTGATCGATCAAGGAGAGTTCAAGGGCAAATCAGGCGATGGAAAGTTTTTGAAGCGCGGCACGTGCGTGAATATTTAGCCACGGATAAGCTTGCCCTAATTTGAAGTTCTTCTCTGTGCCACCTCTGCGTTCTCTGTGTCTCTGTGGTGACTTTATCCACAGCAGCTATCAACCACAGAGACACAGAGAACGCAGAGGTGGCACAGAGAAATCCGAATTAGCGCACTACCCACGGATACCACAGATTCCCCTACGGAGATGATAACGACATGCTTGCAGCGATATTTCTGTTGCTAGGATTACTGTTTCAAGTACCAGGACAAGGACGACAAGGACAGTTTCCAGGCCAACAACCAAGCCCCGCACCAACTCAGGCACGACCACAAGCATCTCCAACACCAACTCCGGAAGTTCCTCCAGTCGTAACACATCACGAGATCCGTGTCGCCGGATCGACGATCAAATACACGGCAATTGCCGGAATGATGCCGATCAAAAACCGTGAAGGCGAAACCGAAGCGAACATGTTCTTCACGAGTTATATCGTCGATCAGCCTGAAAACGCTCCAGCGCGACCACTCACCTTCTCGTTCAATGGTGGTCCAGGATCGGCTTCGGTGTGGCTACACATGGGCGCGATCGGTCCGAAGCGCGTGAAGATGAGCGCTGACGGCGCCATGCCGTCACCGCCGTTCGAGCTCGTCGACAACGAAGGTACGTGGCTCACGAAGTCTGATCTCGTTTTCATCGACCCGGTTGGTACCGGTTACAGCCGTCCGACACGCCCGGAGCTCGGACAAAAGTTCTTCGGCTTGCAAGGCGACATCGAATCGGTTGGCGAGTTCATTCGCATGTATCTCACGCGCTACGAACGCTGGACGTCGCCGCTCTTTCTTGCCGGCGAGAGCTACGGCACCACGCGCGCGTCGGCGCTGTCGGGCTATCTGATCGATCGTGGCATCGCGTTCAACGGCATCATGCTGATCTCGACGATCATGAACTTCGAGACCACCGCCTTCGCCTCGGGGAACGATCTGCCGTACGCGCTCTTCCTTCCGTCCTACGCCGCTACCGCCTGGTATCACAAGAAGCTTCCTTCGGATCTTCAGTCGAAACCAGTAGCGCGCGTCGTCGCTGATGCGGAAAATTTTGCGGCGGGCGAATACATGCTCGCGCTCGAGAAAGGTTCCCGGCTGACGTCGCAGGAACGTCAGGAAGCGATCACAAAGCTCGCTCGCTTCACCGGCCTCGATGCGAAGTTTCTTGACTACGCGAACCTGCGCGTCAACCTGAATCTCTTCCGCAAGGAGTTACTGCGCAGCGAGCGACGATCGATTGGGCGTCTCGACAGCCGCTTCAAAGGTTACGATTCAAATCTCGCCACGGACAGTACCGAGTACGACGCGAGCGAAGCTGCGATTCGACCGCCATACACGGCCACCTTCAACAACTACGTGCGCTCCGAGCTGGGTTACAAAACCGATCTCGAGTATTACATTCTCGGCGGCGGCATTGGACCATGGAACTGGGGCGCCAATAACAACTACGTCGACACCAGCACCGCCCTGCGCAACGCGCTCGCCAAGAACCCGTTTCTGAAAGTCTTCGTGGCGATGGGTTACTACGACATGGCGACGCCTTATTACGCGGTGGAGTACACGCTCGGCCACATCAGCATCGATCCCTCGCTGCTGAAGAATTTCTCAACCAGCTATTACGAAGCCGGGCACATGATGTACATCGACGAGAAGTCGCTCACGAAGCTTCATACCGACGTCACGAAGTTCATGGACGACTCAATGAAGAGATGACAAACTCCTCCGAAACGATCCAACACCCTGACGGACGTGTCGAGCTTCGACCAGAAGCGCTCGCTGAGATCAGTCAAAGCTCGTTCTACAACGAAGACCTGGCGCCGGTCCCTGTCTCGCGTCGCAACTGGACCACCTACAACTACGCCGCACTCTGGATCAGTATGGCGCACTGTATTCCCACCTACATGCTGTCGTCAGGTTTGATCAGCGCTGGCATGAACTGGTGGCAGGCGCTGTTCACGATCCTGCTCGGCAACACGATCGTTTTGATACCGATCCTGCTCAACTCGCATCCCGGCACGAAGTACGGCATTCCCTTCCCTGTCTTCGCGCGCGCCGCTTACGGGACGCTCGGCTCAAACGTGCCTGCGCTGATGCGCGCGCTCGTCGCGTGCGGATGGTTTGGCATTCAGGCGTGGATCGGCGGCGAGGCGCTGAACACTTTCTTCAAAGCCATCATTCCGGGATGGCCAACACTGCTCGGTGGTCCAATCGGCGGGCACACACCGACTGAGTGGCTGTCGTTCCTGCTCTTCTGGGGCTTCAATATCTACATTATCTATCGCGGCATGGACCTTTTGCGGAAAGTCGAAAACTGGGCCGCGCCGTTTGTTCTGATCATGACGGCGCTGCTGGTTGGTTGGGCCATCTGGAAAGCAAACGGTCTCGGGTACCTGCTCAACCAGCAGAGTAAGTTTCACACGCTCGGCGAGTTTTGGGCCATCTTTGTACCGTCGCTTACCGGCATGATCGGTTTTTGGGCGACCCTCTCGCTGAACATGCCTGACTTCACGCGCTTTGGTAAGAGTCAGCGCGATCAGGTCGTCGGCCAGGTCGTGGCGCTGCCGAGCACGATGACAGTGTTTGCCGCGATGGGGGTGATCATTACGTCCGCCGCGATAGTGATTTATCCCCACATGCGACCCGAAGAGCTTTGGGATCCGTTGAAAGTCGTCGGGCAGTTTCAAAGCGTGGTGGTGATCGCGATCTCGATGTTCACGGTCGTGGTGGCAACGCTCGCAGTAAACATCGCAGCTAACGTTGTCTCACCTGCCAACGACTTCGCGAACGCATTTCCGAAGTGGATCTCGTTCCGGACCGGCGGACTCATCACGGGCATCATCGGCATATTGATGCAACCGTGGCGTCTGCTGGCTGATCCTTCCGGTTACATCTTCGCGTGGCTCGTCGGTTACTCAGGCGGCCTCGGCTCGATCGCGGGCGTCCTGATTGCCGACTACTGGTTCGTCCGCAAGAAGCGACTCGAGCTCGGCGATCTGTATCGACCGGAAGGCGCTTACACTTACAATCGCGGCTGGAACTGGCCCGCGATCCTCGCCACCCTGATCGGCTGTGCCCTGGCGTGGATCGGCCTGGTCGTCGAACCTCTGCGCCCGCTCTACAACTACGCCTGGTTCGTCGGCTTCGGCGCCGCTTTCCTCACCCACTGGGCACTGATGTCGCGCAGGAGATAATCTTGTAAATCCTGTTAATCTTGAAATCTTGTGAACGTCTGACTTCCAACGACAGTCGCTCACAAGATTTCAAGATTTACAGGATTTACAAGATTGATGCTGTATACTTTTCCAATCTTGAAGTGACGAGGAATAACTGATGCCACGCACCGTTAAATGCGCGCTAATACAATGTTCGAACGCCGCCGCCACCGATCTGCCGATCGAGGAGATCAAGCGGCTCAACATTGAGAAACATTTGAAATTTATCGAGGAAGCCGCGAAGCAGGGCGTGCAGATACTCTGCATGCAGGAGATCTTTACGACGCCATATTTTTGCGCCGAACAACAGACGCGCTGGTATGAGTCGGTCGAGCGTATTCCCGATGGTCCAACCGTCCGGCTGATGCAGGAAGTCGCGAAAGAGCACGGCATGGTCATCGTCGTGCCGATCTATGAAGAAGAGCTCACCGGCATTTACTACAACACCGCCGCCGTGATCGATGCCGACGGGAAGTATCTCGGCAAGTATCGCAAGAACCACATCCCACACGTGAACCCCGGCTTCTGGGAGAAGTTTTATTTCCGACCGGGCAACCTCGGTTATCCGTGTTTCGACACGGCGTTCGCTCGCATCGGCATCTACATTTGTTACGACCGTCACTTCCCCGAAGGCGCACGCGCACTCGGATTGAACGGCGCTGAGATCGTTTTCAATCCGTCAGCGACAGTGGCCGGGTTGTCGGAATACTTGTGGCGGCTCGAACAACCGGCGCACGCAGTTGCGAATGGCTACTTCATCGGCGCGATCAATCGCATCGGACACGAGCACCCGTGGGACATCGGCGAGTTTTACGGGCAGAGTTACTTCTGCGATCCGCGCGGGCAGTTTGTGGCCGAAGCGCCGCGCGATAAAGACGCGCTCGTCGTCGCCGATCTCGATCTCGACAAGATTCGCGAAGTGCGCAACACGTGGCAATTCTTCCGCGATCGTCGTCCGGACACGTACGGCTCGCTGGTGGCAGATTAACAACCGGAGAACATCATGGATCTATCGATTACCGTCAACGGCATGAAGTTTCCCAATCCGTTCGTCCTCGGTTCGGGGCCGCCGGGAACAAACGCGCGCGTGCTTGCGAAGTCGTTCGACGCAGGCTGGGGCGGCGCGGTCGCGAAGACTGTCAGCCTCGAGTCGGCGAAGGTCGTCAACGTTGTTCCGCGCTATGGGAAACTGCGCTCCAGATCCACAGGCGAAGTGATAGGTTTCGAAAACATCGAGCTGATCTCCGATCGACCGATCGACGTCTGGCTCGACGAGTTTCGACAGGTCAAGAAAGAGTATCCGAACAACATTCTGATCGCGTCGATCATGGAAGAGTATGACAAAAGCCGCTGGCAGGAGCTGACGCGTATGGTCCAGGAGACCGGCGTCGATGGTTTCGAGCTCAACTTCTCGTGTCCGCACGGCATGACCGAGCGCAAGATGGGATCGGAGATGGGTGAGCATGCCGACCTCACCGCGGAAGTGACGAGCTGGGTTACGGAAGTAGCGAAGGTTCCCGTGTGGGCCAAGATGACGCCCAACATCACAAACATTCGCGAGCCCGCGCTCGCAGCCGTACGCGGTGGCGCTAATGGTATCTCGGCGATCAATACGATTCTTTCCGTGATTGGTGTCGATCTAGATACGTTGCGACCGATGCCGACTGTTGAGGGTCACTGTGTGCCGGGTGGATACTCGGCGCAGGCCGTGCGGCCGATTGCTTTGCGGATGGTGAGTCAACTCGCGCTCGCGATTCCCGAAGGGGTTTCAATCAGCGGCATCGGCGGCATCGAGACGTCGCACGATGCGCTCGAATTCATGCTACTCGGATCGTCCACAGTGCAGATCTGCACAGGCGTGATGCTTCAGGGCGTGAAGATGATCGAGGAGCTCAAAGCGGGCGTGGAGAAGTTCATGGTCGATAAGGGCTTCAACTCGATCGAGGAGATCGTCGGGAAGAGCCTGCCCTATTTCTCGACGCACATGGATCTCGTTCAGCGCATGAAAGCCGCGAAACGATCGAAGGCCGGCGAAACGAGCCGCGATAACGAGTGGGCGCAGAAAGACATCACCGAGAAGACCGCCGAGTTGACTTCGAACTAGCCACAACTAATTTCCGCGAGGACTGGTGCGTGATCCGAAGGCTTCTCCCACTTCCTCGGTTCGATATCAATCCACGTCCGCACGCTTCTTGCAATTAAAGGCTCCGTGATCCAAACATGATCGATGCGCAGTCCGAGGTTGCGGCGGAAGGCACCCGCGCGGTAGTCCCACCACGTGAAATGTCCACCATCCTCCGTGTGCAAACGAAACGCGTCCGTGAAGCCCCAATCCTTGATGCGTTGTAACGCAGCGTGCTCGCCTTCGCTGAACATGATGCGTCCATTCCATAGTCGCACGTCGTGTACATCGCGTTCGTCAGGCGCGACGTTGAAGTCACCACACAACAACACCGGCGTCTTCGGATCGTAGTGGTTCGCGAAGAACTCGTGCAGCCGCTGCATCCACGTGAGCTTGAATGCATACTTCTCCGATCCAACCGCCTGCCCGTTCGGAATGTAAACATTGACGATCTCGATGCCGTTGACGTTGGTCGTGATCAGTCGCGACTGCGCCGTCTCATCGTCATCCGGATAGCCGCGATATCGCGTGTCGCATGAACAACGCGTGAGTATCGCGACGCCGTTGTACGATGCCTGTCCGAAGAGCTGGCACTGATAGCCGCGCTCCTGAAACAGCAGCGCCGGAAACTTGTCATCCGTGCACTTTGTTTCCTGCATGCAGATGACGTCGGGTTGCACCGAGTCGAGCCAGCGCATGACGTGCGGCAGGCGCGCGAGGACTGAGTTTACGTTCCAGGTTGCGATGAGCATCTTAAATCGACATCAGCAGGCCGCCGATGAGTGCGCCGCGCCGCGCAATGTCATCCGCTTCGATGTGTTCGTGCACGGCGTGTGCGCCATCGCCGCTAATGCCGAGACCATCGAGTACGGGGATGCCCATTGCGGCAAGAAAATTTCCGTCCGACGCGCCGCCGACTTGCGCTTCACCAAGATCGAAATCGATATCGGCTGCAATCGCACGCGCCTTTTCAAACAGCTCAATAACCGCCGCAGTGCGTTCCATCGGCGGCCGGTTGATGCTGCCTGAGACAAAGACTTTCGTTCGTTCGTCAATCGGCTTGAGACTGGACAGTATCCGCTCGATCTCCTGCGACTCCGCTTCAGTTGAAAAGCGCACATCGATCTCACCTTGCGCTTCGGCGGCGACGACGTTCGATCGCGTGCCTCCACGCACGACGCCGACATTCAACGTGATTCCCGATCCGGAGAGATTGATCGCGTGCAGTTGTTCCGTCTGGCGTGCGAGCTCAAGGATCGCACTCGCGCCTTTTTCCGGCTCGAGTCCGGCGTGTGCGGCTTTTCCTTCAACCTTGATCGCGAAGATGCCCGTGCCCTTTCGGCTCGTCTTCACTCGCCCACCCGATGCGGGCGGCTCCATCACAAACGCGCACCGCGCCGGCCGTGCCTTCGCAACTTTCTCGATCAACGGCCAGCCACTTAAGCTTCCGACTTCTTCGTCACACGTCAGAACGATCGACACTCCGTACGCCGGTGTCACCTGCAACTCGACAAGCGTACGCAACACCTCGATCGCAAGCGCGCAGTTCGCTTTCATGTCGAAGATGCCTGGTCCGTAAATCTTCCCCGCTTCGCGACGCCACGGACGTTCACTCAGCGAACCTCGCGAGTGGACCGTGTCTGTGTGCCCGACCATCAGGATCTGCTGCTGATCCGATTTTTGAAAGGCTTTGATTACGAGATGCTGACCGAAGTTAGGCACGTCTACACGCTCGATCGCATCCACACACGAGAGTTCGCTCGCCGCCTGGACCAACAGATCGACAACAGCACGGCTGCCTTCCATGTCACCTGAAGGCGACTCGACTTCAACCAGCGACTGGATGAACGTCTCGACCTCCGCCTGCCGCGCCTGCAACTCATTAAGAATCTGTCGTGCGATCATTTAATCGTCTCTTTGCGAACTGTCAGCGCTTCGATACGTTTCAAGTTAATGTCGAAGCCGATGCCGGGCGCTTCCGGCGCTTTGATCGTGCCGCGCTCGCTGACCGTCACCGGCGGCTCGATAATGTCTTCTTCCCAGTACCGAGCACTCGCCGAGACGTCGCCCGGTAATGTGAAGCCGGCGAGCGTAGACATCGCGATGTTGTGCGCGCGTCCGATTCCCGACTCGAGCATGCCGCCGCACCAGACCGGAATCTCATTGTCGCGCGCGACCTGCTCGACGCGCTTCGCTTCCGCATGACCGCCAACGCGCCCGAGTTTGATATTGATTATCCGGCACGACTCGAGCTGGATCGCATGACACGCATCTTCCGGCGAACAGATCGACTCGTCCAAACAAACGGGCGTTTGAATCTGACGCTGCAACACCGCATGATCGAAGATGTCGTCGTGTGCGAGCGGTTGCTCCAGCATCATGAGATGAAACTGATCCAACTGCTGGAAGAGTGGCACGTCGGAGAGTTTGTAAGCGGAGTTCGCGTCGCCCATCAGGCGAATGTCTGGAAACTCTTTGCGCACGCGCTCGACGATCCCCAGGTCCCAGCCAGGTTTGATCTTGATCTTGATGCGCTGGTAACCGGCGTCGACTTCCTTGCGAATCTTTTCAATGAGCGCGTCGGGCGTATCCTGGATGCCGATTGAAACACCGCACGCGACTTCAGAACGAGTGCCGCCGAGGTGTTTCCACAAAGGCACGCCCGCATTCTTTGCTTCAAGATCCCAGCACGCCGTCTCGAGCGTCGCCTTCGCCATGCGATGCCCGCGCACCGGCTTCATCAGCTTGAACACATGAGCCGCGCTCTCAACCTCCTTGCGCAATATCATCGGACCGAGAAACTCGACCAGCGTCGCCCACGCAGTTTCCGTCCATTCGTTGCTATAGAACGGCCCTTCACCAGCCGTACACTCACCCCACCCTTCGCCACCATTAGCGTCAGTGATACGTGCGAGGATAATGCGCCGTTCAGTAGTCCGACCAAAGCTTGTTTCGAAAAAGTGGACGAGAGGCAGGCGAATCTCGCGCAGTTCAATCGACTGTATCAGCAAAGTAAGAAGCGATTCCTCCGTGACACGCATTATGCATTTCTGACCGATGGTTGCAAAGAACCGAGCGCGGTAGCCGGGTCAATATCATCAACGGGGCCTGATTTGGGAAGTTGATTCGGGCGCGCAACCATGCTCGGTTCTGTGCATCTTAACGGTTCGTGAATTTATCAGATCGACGTAGCCTAAAACGCCCCGTCGCCTTGACCCGCAAATACAGAACTGATAAAAGGCTGACACATTTGACCGACCGGCCTCACTGTTCCTCCGGTGTCCTCGCATAATGTGTTGGAGATAATTAACTTTTTGACTCTAGAGGAAAATTAGTATGCGCTTGATCAGCCCCCTTCACCCGACACGGCAATCCCGTGTGTTCGTTACTTGTGCACTCGTAATTCGAAACATATTGCAAAGCCATCGTTCAGAACGCACTCGCTTCGGACGGTCCCGACGGAATCTTTTTCTCTTAATTGCGATTGCCGGTATTTTGGGGTCGCTCACTTTACTGAAGTTTTCGCAGCCAGCGTCGGCAGATACAACGACGGCAGTAAGTATTTCCAGTTTGGGAACACCGGTCACGCAAAACTTTGATTCTCTGGTTTCATCAGGCACGGGCACCCTGGCCGCGAACACTCCGGCGGGTTGGGGATTTTCAGAATCCAGTACGAATGCAAACACTACGTATACCGCGGGAACTGGTTCAGGCAATGCTGGTGATACATATAGTTTTGGTTCAGCTGCTGCGCCTACGGATCGGGCTCTTGGGCAATTGCGCAGCGGAACCCTCATCTCGATCCTTGGCGGTACCTTCATCAACAATTCGGGTGGAACGATTAATTCACTCAACATTGCCTACGCTGGAGAGCAATGGCGACTCGGCGCTATTAGCCGCACGATCAGCGAGCGCATGGATTTTCAGTACAGTACCGACGCGACCAGCCTGACCACCGGCACTTGGACGGATGTTAATGCGCTTGATTTCATCCCACCAGTCACGACTGGCACAGTTGGCCTTCTTGACGGCAATACCAATCGTGTTCTTCTCAACTCTAATATCACTGGGCTGAGTATTCCAGCAGGTGCTAGTTTTTGGATTAGATGGACTGATGTAGACGCAACCGGTGCAGACGACGGCTTGGCGATCGACGACTTTTCAATAACAGCGAATGGGATCACACCATCGCCCACGCCAACGCCGACACCAACTCCGACTCCAACACCCACTCCAACTCCAACTCCGACGCCAACCCCGAGTCCAACACCGATTCCGGGATCAGTCGTGATCAGCCAGGTGTACGGCGGCGGTGGCAATGTCGGCGCGACGTTGAAGAACGACTTTGTCGAGATCATCAACCACACCGGCGCGCCAATCGATCTGAGTGGTTGGTCCGTCCAAATCGCTTCGGCAGGCCAGGCAAATTGGCAAAAGACGAACCTTACCAATTTTATGCTGCAACCAGGACAGTATTACCTGGTACAGCAGTCTCAGGGCGCCGGGGGCACTGATAATCTGCCTACGCCTGACGCGATTGGCGGCGGCCTGGTGAGTTCGACGTCGGGGAAGGTCGCATTAGTCAGCAACCAGACTACATTGACCGGCAACTGTCCGGTCGGCGGCGGGATTGTCGACTTTGTCGGTTACGGCACGGAAACCTGCGCTGAGAGTTCACCCGCTCCTGTACTTACCAACACGACCGCTAATTTGCGGAAGAACAACGGCTGCTTCGATACCGACAACAATGCTGTCGACTTTGCGACCGGAGCACCCAATCCGCGCAACAGCTCCGCGCCAACAAACAGCTGCACCGGACTCTTCGCAATCGGGTCCGCTCAACCGAGCACGGTGCAAACCGGAAACAGCACCACTCTAACTGTGACTGTTTCTCCAGCCCAAAATCCAACTAGTACGGGAATAACTGTTACGGCTGACCTGTCGTCAATTGGCGGATCGGCGACACAGGGCTTTTCCGGTGCGGGAAACACGTTTACCTTCGTCGCGACTATTCCTGTCAACAATACGCCGGGACCGAAGTCTCTTCCGGTGTCGGTAACGGATGCTCAGGCTCGTAGCACTACCACGACGATCTTCCTGACCGTACAGGAGCCACACGTCACGATCAGTCAGATTTACGGTGGCGGCGGAAACAGCGGCGCCACGTTTAATCACGACTTCGTTGAGCTCTTCAACCCGACGGCCAACACGGTCGATTTAACAGGTTGGTCGTTGCAGTACACGTCCGCAGCCGGCGACAGTTGGGATTTCACTTCGCAGCCGATCGGCGGCTTCATCGAGCCCGGTCAGTACTACTTGATCGCACTCGCTGGTGGCGCTACTGGAGCGAACTTGCCGGCCGCAAACATCAACGGCGACATCAATATGAGCGCCACAACCGGCAAGGTCGCCCTCGTGAATGACTTTGAGCCGCTCGAAGGTCAATGCCCGATTGGTGACATCAACATTGTAGATTTTGTCGGTTATGGCACGGGCGCTACTTGCGCAGAAACGGCAAACGCACCAGCGCCCAGCAATACCACGGCGATCTTCCGGCAAAACGGCGGAGCCATCGATAACGACAACAATCAAGCCGACTTCGCTACGGCGGCGCCAAATCCACGGCGCACTGCACCGATCGTGGAGATTGGTCCAGCCGTATTTCGCACCGATCCGCGCAAAAACGGCATCAACGCGCCGCGCGATGCGAGTATCACAATCAACTTCACCGAAGCAGTCAACGTAGACAGCTCATTCTTCAATATCAGCTGCGTCTCTACGGGACTTCACAACGACGCCACGGTTGCCGGTGCTGACAAGGTGTGGGTCATCACTCCTAATGTGAACTTCCAGGCCGGCGAGCAGTGCACTTTCACGATCTTCAAAGACAAGATTCACGATCAGGACACGGATGACGTTGGTCCAAACGACGACTCGCTTATCGCAGACTACGTGGCGACGTTTACGGTCGCGACCGGTACTGCGCCGCCGTATCCGCCGAGTGTTCACCTGACCTTCGGTAATCCGAATGGCGCCACGGCCGACATCAATCAGCCGAACAACTACCTGATGGAGAAGCCTGAGTTTACGCTGTCTTACAACAGGGATATGGGTCGCCCAAACTGGGTGAGCTGGCACTTATCGGATGAATGGATCGGCACTCTCGCACGTGTCGACACGTTCAGACCGGATCCGGCTGTGTTGCCGACGTGGTATCGCGTGCAGGCAACCGACTTCAGCGGCAGCGGTTTCGACCGGG
>DASYFE010000189.1:0-27595 GCA_036498585.1 Pyrinomonadaceae bacterium
ACGCCAACACCCACAAAACTTCGCGACGTTGAAACTTCCACCCGAGCACAAACGGCGCGATTACCAGCCACGGCGCATAAAACGCGATCGTCTCACGCAGGTTCACTCCAAAGCCCAGCAGCGCCGCACCGATCAGAACCATCCAAAACTTCTTTTCACGTATCCCACGCAGGTGAATGATCAGCGCGACAGAAAGCAAAAGCACCGACGGCACGTCAGTCATCACCTGCCCGCCATAAAGCACGAACACAGGGGAGAACACGATCAAGATCGCCGCCATCGTCGCCGTGTAGAGCGAGCCGCTGATGTCGCGCGCAAGTACCCAACACGCAATCACGGCCAGCGGAGCCTGGGCCACGACCACGTACTTAAAAATCAAATACGCCTGATCCGGCTGAACGTTAAAAAGCGTGTGCGCAACCTGGTAGAGATAGTGATTGCTGAAGATGAAGAGGTTTCGACCGAGCGCCATCGACGACGGATAACCCGCGACCGAGAGCACAGTGTAGTCCATCCCGTCCCAGTCGCCGATGAACGGATCGACGAAATACAGAACGAGTGCTAACGCGACGACTACAGGCGGCAACCACCATCGCCATGCACGCCAAAACGAGGCAGTACCAGTCGGGGCACTGGATTGTACGAATGGAAACGTCTCAGACGTGTTTGTCGTCAGGGGTATTTGGGTCAACGAGTTGAGCTTCAACCGGAGCTTCCGGTCTCTTAACCATCTTTACGCGATTACCCTGCGCATTGTACTCAACTTCGTCCATGATGTTGTAGATGAGGAGCACTCCACGGCCGGAGGTTCGAAACAGGTTCTCGGGATCGCACGGATTCGGAATCTCGCGAATGTCGAAGCCTTCGCCTTCATCTTCGACTGTGAAACTCGCTTCTTTCGGCGACAGCTCGGCAGTGATCTTCACGAGTTTGGTCAAATCGTTCTTGTTGCCGTGCTTGACCGCGTTCACAAACGCCTCGTCGAGCGCGACAAAAAGATTCGAGCGTTCCGGACGAATCAAACCGAGCTTCGCGACGCGTTCCTGTAGAAAGTCGAGCACGCCGTTCATCAACGCGAGATCGCTGGGAAGCTCAAACTCGATCTTCTCGTGTATGTGGGAAAAGGCGCTGGTGTCGTCGCAATAGCGGAGTTTATTGGCGAGTGTCTGTTCGACTATTTCACGCAGCTCATCGCGGTTGTAAGGCACTCGCAGGTAATTCGCCGCGCCCATTTTGAACGCCTTGATCACGCCGGGGCTGTTCCTTTGGCCGTTGAGCTCGGTTACGAGATGTTTGCGGTGCAGTTCGCTGATGGGTTGGCCGTTTACTTCAGCTTCGGAGAGGTCGCTGATTATGAGATCGAAACTATCGAGATCGTCACGACGGAGCGCCTTCTCACGTTCGCCGGTCACGATCACTTCGTGACCCAGGCGTCCGAGAGCCTGTTCGAGTAGAACACGCAACTCATCGTTATTATCAACGATGAGGATCCGGCGTTTTTCCATCAAGCTCCAATCTTGAAAGAATCGTTAGAGGAGAGAAACTTCGATGGCCTGTACGAAAATCTATCGCCTCGCGTTCGAAATATATCAGAAACCGCGGGTCCGATTACAGGACAAACCGGGTTTGCAGGAATCCTGATAATCATGTAAATCCTGTAATCCTGTCCAACTAATGGCTAAACACGGTAAGCTCCGCACCTATCTGGAATACGCGCCCGTCAAGCTCGTCCTCATGACACTTGGCAGACTGCCGCCTCGCGTGTCATACGGTATCGGCCGTTCGTTAGGCAGAATCGCTTACCTATTAGCCGGCGATCTACGTCGCACCGGCGCGATCAATCTGCGTCTCGCTTTTCCAGAGAAGACTGAAGGGGAGCGCGCCGCCCTCTTGCGTGAGTGTTTTGAGAGCCTTGGGCGTCAGCTCGGACTCTTCAGCCAGATGGCGACGCGGTCTCGAGAAGAGATCAGGCAGCTCATTCACCCCGTGGGATGGGAGAATCTCGAAAACGCGCGAGCCGAGCGTGGTGACCGTTTGATCTACTACACGGGCCATCTCGGCGCGTGGGAGATGACGAGCTTCGGCATCTCGCTACTCGGCTACCCGTTCACGTTTCTAACGCGCAGGCTCGATAACCCGAAGATCGAGCAGCTCGTCGATGATATCCGCACGAAGTTTGGCAACCGGACGATCGACAAACTCTCGGCGGCGCGCTCGATGCTCAAGCTGCTGCGCTCCGGTGAACATGCGTTGGGACTGTTGCCCGACCTGAACACGCTCGATGACGAAGCGATTTTTGTCGATTTTTTCGGTGTTCCCGCGGCGACGACCTTTGTAATTGCGAAGCTTGCAGTGCGAACCAACACGCCGCTCGTTCCGTTCTTTGCGCCGTGGAGTGAAGAGAAAGGAAAGTATTTATTGATCGCCGAACCGCCGATTCCAGTTGAATGCACGGGTGATGAAGAAGCTGACGTGCGACGCGTGACGATCGAGATTACGCGAAGGGTCGAGAACCAGATCAGGCAGTTTCCGGGGCAGTGGCTGTGGATTCATAAACGCTGGAAGACGCGCCCGCCCGGCGAGCCGAAAATTTATTAGCCACGGATGCACACGGATGAATACACGGATTAATCGGGCATACGAGTTTGCCGATCTTTCGGGATATTCGTTTGCGGATCGACTGAAGATTCGTGCGGCTGATTTGGTATTTTACCTGCTGATAAATCTGATTGGGCTGACGGCGCGTTTCGAAGTCACCGGCTGGGAGAATCACGATAAGGCCGAGGAGAATGGCGGACTTCCGATCTACGTCTTCTGGCACGACCGCATTTTTCTGACGACTTACTGGTGGCGCAAACGTCGCATCGTCGTCATGACGTCGCGCAGCTTTGACGGTGAGTACATCGCGCGGTTTATTCAACGGTTTGGATATGGAGCAGTGCGCGGTTCGAGCACGCGCGGCGGTGTCGGCGCAATCATCGAGATGGCGCGACTGATGCGAGAGGGATGTACGACGGCGTTCACGATCGATGGTCCCAAGGGACCTCGTTACGTCGCGAAAATGGGCGCGGTGCTGCTGGCGAAAAGGTCAGGTCACCCGATCATGCCGGTCACGATGGCGCTCGAACGTTACTGGACGACGCCGAGTTGGGATCTCTTCCAGATTCCGAAGCCATTCACCCGCGCCCGCGTCTATGTCGCGCCTCCGATCTACGTCCCGGCAGACGCAGATGAGGCGACACTGGCTGCGAAACGCGATGAATTGCAGCAAACTCTCGATGATTTGAATCATCAGAGCGAAGAGTGGCGAAAATCACTGTGAGAGGTTAACTAATGAAATCGATTATTGCATTCGTGCTTTGTCTTGTGTTCGTCGGCGTCGCGAACGCGCAGCTCAAACCGCCCACTGAATCTGTGATGGATCGCTTTCTTCGTTACGTGAAGATCGACACGCAGTCGCAGGAAGACCAGACGACCACGCCGAGCACGCGCAAACAACTCAACCTCGCGAACCTGCTCGCGAAGGAGCTGACCGCTTTGGGAGCACAGAACGTGCGCGTCAGTGAGTTTGGCATCGTTTACGCAACCGTGCCGGGTAATCTTGCTGACAACTCAAAAGTGCCGGTTATCGGTTTCATCGCGCACATGGACACGTCGCCCGCAGTCTCGGGTGAAAACGTCAATGCGATTATTCACAAGAACTACCAGGGCGGCGACATCACGTTGCTGAAGGATCCGACGCAGGTGATCACGGTCGACAAAACACCTGCGCTCAAGACATTGATCGGCGACGACATCATCACCGCTGACGGAACGACGCTGCTCGGCTCCGACGACAAATCAGGGTGCGCCGAGATCATGACGATGATCGATATCCTGCGTCAGAATCCACAGATCAAACACGGAACACTCGCGATCGCGTTTACCCCTGATGAAGAAGTTGGCGGAGGCATCGAGAAGTTTGACGTTAAAGCCTTCGGTGCGAAGTTCGCTTACACCGTTGACGGCGAAGAGCTCGGGGAGATCAGCGATGAAACGTGGAGCGCGCGCACCGCCACCGTGACGTTCCAGGGTAAGAGCACGCATCCGGGAACGGCGAAGGGGATCATGGTCAATGCAATGTACGCGATCGCCGATTATCTCAACAGTGTTCCACACGATATATTGCCGGAGACAACTGAGGGGCGCGTCGGATTTATTCATCCTTACGCGGGTGTAATCGACGTTGAGCAGTCGAACGTGAAGATCCTCTTACGTGACTTCGATATCAGTGGTCTCGATGCAAAAGAGAAACTGTTGCGCGACATGGTGGCCAAAACCGCGGACAAGTTTCCGCAAGTGAAGATCACGATCGACGTCAAAGAAAATTACAAGAACATGAAGGAAGTGCTGAAGGACTATCCGCAGTTAACGGACAACGCGATGGAAGCAGCAAAGCGCGCGGGACTGAAGCCGTTTCTGAAACCGATTCGCGGTGGGACGGACGGATCAAATTTGACGTTCCGGGGATTGCCGACGCCTAATCTCTTTACGGGCGGTGGGAATTTTCATGGCAAGCTTGAATACAACTCGCGCCGCGGGCTTGAGAAGTCAACCGAGACGCTGGTCAACTTAGTTCAGATCTTCGCAGAGAAAAGTTAGCCACAGATTACATCGGATCGAAAGCACGGATTATGTCTCATAGTGGTTATGTAGCGTTGATTGGTCGGCCGAATGCAGGTAAGTCGACGCTGCTTAACCGGCTCGTGGGGCAGAAGATTGCTGCTGTTTCTGATAAGCCGCAGACGACGAGATTCAGGATTCAGGGTGTAATCACTAAGCCTGAAGGACAGATCGTGCTTGTAGATACGCCCGGTGTGCATCAACCCGGCTACGAGCTGAATCGACGCATGATGGCGTCCGTGCAGGAGGCGCTGCTCGGCGTCGATCTGGTTTGCTTGATTCGTGATGCATCCGTTTCGACCGGCAACGGCGATCGCTTCGTTCTGGATCTCGTCAAACGCTCTGAAAAACCCGCGCTGCTGTTGCTCAACAAGATCGACAAGCTCGAAGAGAGGCCGGCGCTGTTGCCGCTGATTGACTGGTATCGTAACGAGCATGAGTGGCGCGAGATCATTCCCATCTCAGCGTTAAAAGAAGAGATGACTGACGTCCTGATCGAGAGCGCCTTAAAGCACCTGCCGGAAGGTGAGCCGATCTTTTCGGAGGACGAGTTGACGGATCAGTCGCTGCGTGTGCTCGTCTCGGAGATCGTACGGGAGAAAGTTTTGCAGGCGACTGAAGATGAGATTCCATACGTCACCGCAGTCGTCACCGAGCGCTACGAAGAAGTTCGTGAAGACTTCACGCGCATCTACTGCGTGATCGTTGTCGAGAGAGGGTCGCAGAAAAAGATCATCATCGGAAAAGGCGCCAGCCGTTTGAAAGATATCGGTATTCGCGCGCGCCGAGATATCGAGGCCCTGCTGGGCCACCGCGTGCATCTCGAGCTGTTTGTGAAAGTCGAGGAAGACTGGCGTAACAAGGAACAACTGCTGGATGAGTTTGGACTAAGAGGCAATTGACGAGCGCAAAAGAACAGCCGAGTGAATGGTACGCGCTCGATGTCGATATCGACGGTGCGGCGCACGAAGCTGTCGAGTATGCGTTGATGGAAGCCGGTGCGCTCGGAACTGAGACCGTAGATGGTGGCGTGACCGCTTATTTCGCTGAGACACCGAACCGTGAGCGTGTTCGCAACGAGTTGTTTGAAGCGCTGCGCATTTACGATCTGCCTTCGTCGTCAGTGCGCAACATGAATCTGCGCGCGGTGGCAGACCGTGATTGGCTGGAAGAGTGGAAACAGAGCTGGCAGCCGGTCGAGATTGGGCGCTTCATCATCGCGCCGCCGTGGTCCGACCTCGGCGAGGTTAGCAATCATTTAGTGATTCGCATCGAACCGGGGATGGCGTTTGGAACCGGAACTCACGAGACGACTCGCCTCTGTCTCGACGCGATTCAAAGGCACTTCGCGGGTGGTAGTTTTCTTGATGTCGGCACGGGCACCGGCATCCTCGCGATCGCCGCCGCTAAACTCTTTCCGGAAGCACGCATTGAGGCCTGCGACACCGATGAAACCGCGATCAAGATCGCGCGTGAGAATGCAGAGTTGAATGACGTTGCGATCGACTTTTGGGCGGGTCCGATTGATGAGTCGACTGCATCAGCCGATCTTGTCGTGGCGAATCTGACTGCCGACGTGATTAATTCAATAATGCCGGCCCTCGTCGGTGTGGCTTGCGGGAAGTTGATTCTCTCCGGCATTTTGGAAACACAACTCGAGATGGTGCAGGCGGCTTTTCACGAATCCGGAATCGACGAATTTGAAATCACGCAGGACGGCGAATGGATAGCGCTGATTGTTTAGGCCAAATGACTCGTCGACGATTCCATGCCCCGCCAACTGCCTTTACGCAAACGACCGTCACGCTCACTGCCGACGAGGCGCGTCACCTGCGCGACGTGCTGCGACTAAAAGCCGGCGACGAGGTTTACGTCTTCGACGGCCGCGGGCGTGAGTTTCGGTGCAATGTCTCAAACACGACGCGCGACTCGGCTACTCTGCGAATCGAGGCCGAGGTCCCACCCGCAAAACCTGAATCACAGTTGCAGCTAAATTTGTGCGTCGCACTTTTGAAGGGCGAGAAGTTTGATCTCGTCGTCCAGAAAGCAACTGAGCTCGGTGTCACAACCATAACGCCGCTGATCACGCGCCATGCCGACATTCATTTACGCGATCAAAGCGACGCGACGAAGCGCGTCACTCGCTGGCAACGAATCGCACTCGAGGCGGCTAAACAGTCTGGCAGGGCGTTTGTACCGGAAATCAGTTCGCCGGCGCCGTTCGAGGCCGCATTGGACGTTGAAGACGGCGGCCTAATGTTCTCAGAACGCGGTGGCGAGGCGCTAGAAAGTTTAACTGAAGCAAGCGCGATTACGGCCCTCGTCGGCTCCGAAGGCGGCTGGGCCGACGAGGAAATCGACGCGGCGCGGGCACGAAATTTTCATATCGTGACGCTTGGTGGAAGGATTCTTCGCGCCGAGACGGCGGCGATCGCGGTCACAGTTCTGATGCAACATCGTTTTGGAGATCTCAGATAAAGATCTGTAGCCGCACTGCACAGAACCGAGCGCGGTAGCGCCGGGTCAACCTTCCCCAACACACCCGACCGGAAGATTTACCCGGCGCTACCGCGCTCGGTTCTGTGGAATTCGAGTTGACCATATCCATCATCAGGCTCAAAATGGGAGAACAAAGAATCCAAGGGGGACGTTAGAATCCCATATGGCTATCGATAAAAATTCCGCAGTCGAGAACGCCCGCAACGACCTGGCCCGGCGCCTGAACATCAACGCCGCCGACGTCAAAGAAAAGTCAGTCGAAGATGACGACTTTCCCGACATGGCCCTCGGCGCGCCCGAAGACGGCGAGATGAGCGGCCAGATGATTACAAGCGGCTGGCGCATCAAACTCGAAGCGCAGGGAAAAACCTACGAATACCGCGCCGATAAAAACCAGGTCAGGGCTTTCAACTTCAAGGGCAAAAATCATCGGATCTAAAGCTGTAGAGGTACCACCATGAACCGCAACAATTTCTTCATCCACCTCGCGCTCGCACTCGTTCTCGTTCTCGTAGCCGCTTTCGCCGGTCAATTGAGCCGGTGGCGGAAACAGTGGAGGTCGCACATGGGGCCCATTGTGTCGGCTGAGAAGAAGAGAGCAACCACCACTGAAGAGATCGCGCTCAGCGAGACCCGCTTCGGCCGTCCCGAAGTGCTGGTCAAATTCAAGAGCGGTGTTAGCCAGGAAACGATCGAGCGACTGACCGCGCTGCGTCACGATCGCGTCGAAGATCGCATCGAGAATGTCGAGGGGCTGGAGGCGATTGACGATCTCGATAATGCTGACGCTGCGACAGTCGTTAGCGAGTACCAGCAACTTGCGGAAGTCGAATACGCCGAGCCGAACTTCGAGATCGAGCTTGACGCGTCTGAAGCCGCAGGACCGCTCGAGCCGATTCTTCCGCACGATCCGCAGTTCACCGATCAGTGGGCGCTGTCGAATTCAGGACAGCGCGGCGGCAAGCAGGGCGCGGACATCAGCGCCACGCTCGCATGGGCCACCACGACCGGCAGCGACAAAGTGGTCGTTGCAGTGCTCGACAGTGGCGTTGATTACACGCACGAAGATCTTATCCAGAACATGTGGATGCGTCCGGCCTCGATGGCGCCGTATCACGACAACGAGCTCGGCACGATTGACGACGAGAACGGCTTCGACGCGATTGACAGTGCCGGCGACCCGATGGATGAGAACGGTCACGGCACGCATTGCGCCGGCATCATCGGCGCTGAAGGCGAGAACAACATCGGCATCGCGGGCGTGAACTGGAAAGTGAAGATCATGCCGCTGAAGTTCATGAACGCCGGTGGCTTTGGAACGACGAAGGACGCGATCGAAGCGATCAATTACGTGATCGATCGGAAGAAGGCGGGCGTGAACGTTCGCATCATCAGCGCGAGCTGGGGCTCGACGCAACGCTCACGCGCACTCGAAGACGCAATTCGCAAGGCTTACGAAAACGACATTCTGTTCGTCGCGGCGGCAGGCAATGCCACAGTGAATAACGATCGCAATCCGCACTTTCCGTCGAGCTACAACGTGCCGAACGTAGTCAGCGTTGCGGCGCTAGATCGACACGACGAGCTTGCGAAGTTTTCAAACTGGGGTGTGAAGAGTGTCGCGATTGCAGCGCCGGGCGTGGATATTCTGAGCACGTGGCTCGGAAACGCTTACGAGGAGAAATCAGGAACGTCAATGGCGACGCCAGTCGTGTCCGGCGTAGCCGCTCTGATCCTTGCTGAGCACCCGCGCATGTCGGTTGACGAGCTAAAGAAGAAGCTCCTCGCCTCAACCGATCCGATCGTCGCATTAAAAGGAAAGACCGTTACCGGCGGGAGAGTCAACGCCGCGAAGGCTTTGGCGAATTAGTTGACAAGATGATTACAGGATTTACAGAAATGAATCTTGTTCTTTTGTAAATCCTGAAATCTTGTCTAAAACTGATCTTTCCTTAAGGCTGGCCTAATTTCTTCCTGGCTTCGACCGCTTCTTTGTAAGCGCCACCACGCACCTCGCCAATCTTTATCGCCTCATCAAACTGTTTCGCCGCTTCCGCAGTATTCTCGAGAAACATGTTGATGCGTCCCATCGCCTCGTGTGCGCGCGACATGATCGCCTTGTCAGTTTCCGGTGACGATGCCGCCACGGCCATACGATAGTGTCCCAACGCGCGGTTCAGCCGCTCCGCCTGCACGTTCTCATCCGTCGCATCGGACGCAGCGAGACTCGCGGTCTGTCCCAACGCGAAAAAGATGCGCGGCTCGCGTGGGTACTCCTTCAACATCTCACGCAGACGATTCTCAGCGTCGTTGTAATCCTTGTTGCGCAGCGTGTCTTCAATCGAAGAGAGGTCACGCACGAGCGCCGCCTCTTTGGGGCTCGCCTCGACAGTGACTTCCGAAGCCGATCTGCGTGCGGCTGTACGCGCCTCACGCGCCGCCGTCGCTCGCTGCACCGTTTCCGCGTACTCCGACGGGCGCTTTGCTTCACGCACCGGATCGAACGACGCGATCATGTCAGGGAAAAAGTTGGCGAGGTCGAACCCTGCGCTCTCGATCCCTTTCAACTGATCGGCGAAGTAGAACGAGAGCACCGCGCCTTTCTCGTATTCTGCGGCGAGTCGCGCAACCGTCTCATCCTGGATTGCTTTCATCTCGTCTGTTGCTGACTTCCCTATGGCCGCGCGTTCAGGTTCCGTTTTCGCCGCCGCCAGTTGTGCGCGAGCATCACGCCCAAGAACTTCGAGCCGCCGCATCTCCTCGTATCGCACGTCAGCAGCAGTCACGAGCGATCGACTCACACTCAAAAACACATCCGGACTGACCTGCCCGCCTGCCTGCTGTCGCTCGTTTAAGAGCTGCTTGATTTGATCGCGACGAAGCGCGATGTCTTTGTTGAAGCGCAGCACAAGCGCGTCGATGACGTACTGCAGGTACGCACGCCGCAACTCAGACGAGCTCGGATCGGTTCCTTCGGGAACGACTGCGTAGTAATCGTCGCCGATGATGCGGAAGTTGATCGCGCCACGCGCCGCCAGCAGGTCCGGCAAGATCAAAAACCGGCGGTCTTTTTGCCGGAACGAGTACGTCTTTTCTTTCGACTTCTTATTTGGGTTCTTCACCTCGACTCGTTCAGCCGAGCTCGTGATCGGCCTGGTGTGCAGGTAAGTCAAAATCCCGCGGACCATCTCGGTCGTGGGCGCGCGCAGCCGGTCGCCTTCAGCCTGGTACGCGCGCACGTACTCGACCATGTGTTCGTCGATACCCGATCGACGGGCGAACTCCTGCACGAGCGGCGCGAAATCCAACACTTCCAAAAGTCCTGCAGGCAAATCTTCCGAGCGCTCAGGCGCGTCGAAGCCTGGTGATGGACCGAGCGCGAGCGCGAGCGACACGTAGCGCGCCGCCTGGTCTGCCGCAGTCGCCGGCGAGGGCAGTCGATTGCGCTCGTAGAACGTTTTCATTTTCTCGCGGAGGGTTGGGTCGAGACTGGCGAGGTCTTTCCGTAGTTTCGTGCGAAAGGCGGAGGGCTGACGGCCTGTGGGCGTCGTGTCGAGACCCGCGACGTCGAGCGCGGCCATCACGAGAATCAAGCGTGGATCGGCCTGAAAGTCGACGCCGTATTCAGAAACTTCGAAACCGGTCTGCGGCCGTTGTTGCACCGGCGGTGATGGTTGTGGTTTTGCCGGCTCTCGATGAACTGTTTGGGAGGCAGCCACTCTGGCAGACAAGACTGTAATTAAGAGGATCAGTAAAAAATGCTTCAATCCGTGTTACTCCGTCGTGTGAATCTTTGGCTTTTTCCTGGCTCGGTAAGCGCGCAGCGCCCGCAATGTTAGCGGATAAGCGAGTGCCGAACAAACCACCGAGAGCACCATGCCCCCGACCGAAAACGGCCACACAATGTTGTTCCAGCTCTGCACAAAAAGCAGCTTGTAGTAGTCGCCGGAAAAGATCCGCGGGTGTGTCAGAAGCTCCAAGCCCTCGTCTGGGATGCGCAAAGGGCGGCCAAGGATGAATGCGCCGACGGCGTAAGACGCAATAATTATCGGGACGAGCGTCAGTAACGGGTTGTTGACGAAGGTCCCGGTGTAGATTGCGATCTTGTTGAAACGAAACAGAAAGGCAAGCAACGTCGCCAGGATAGTATGGAGGCCGAGGAACGGCGAGAAGGCGATAAAAACGCCGATTGAAAAAGCAAGCGCCGTCCGCTCGGGTGGATCGTCGATCGCAAGCAGACGGCGAAATGCAGCACGAAACATAACTCTGTGCAACCTCTGTGTCCTCTGTGTCTCTGTGGTTGTTGTGACCTTTCACCACGGAGACACAGAGGACACAGAGGTTGCACAGAGAAGAAATCTACTCAAAACTCTTCAAAGCTTCCGCTTCGTTATCGTAAGAATCGAAAACTGTCAGCAGCTTCGTAATCACCAGCAGGTTCTGAATCCGCTCAGTTAAGCTCAGCAACTTGAGCTGCCCGCCCTGGCGAGTAACAGTCGTGTAGTTGGCGATCAACTCGCCGACACCAGTGGAGTCCATATACTTCACACCGGCCAGGTTCAGCAAAACCTTCTTCTTGCCCTGGTCGGCCAGGTTCCGGATCGAATCGCGCAAGGCGACGGCGCCCTCACCGATACGCACTTCACCACTCATATCGAGAATGGTGACATCTCCCGCTTGTCGTTCTTTTACGTCGAGCTCAGCCATTAGCTTTCTCCGTTACTTATAGCTGTTGAGTGCTTCAGCTTCGTTGTCGTAAACGTCGAAGACGGTCAGGAGCTTCGTGATCGTCAGCAAGTCGCGAATTTTCTGTGTGAGATTGAGCAACTTGAGCTGTCCGCCATCTTCTTTGCCGATGGCAGTGTAGCTGGAAACAAGCTCGCCGATACCGCTCGAATCGACGTAGCTCACACCGGCAAGGTTCAAAAGAATGCGCTTCTTGCCTTCTTCGAGCAGTCGCCGGATACCAGCGCGCAACGCTACGCTGCCCTCACCGATCGTTATCTTTCCGCTCAGGTCAAGAACGGTCACATCTCCGGCTTGACGCTCGTTGATATTCAACTCAGCCATTTCAGAAATCTCCTTTATGCAATTGCGAATTAACGTCGCTTGAGCATGCGCACCGTTGTACCGCCGCCGGGTCTGATCAACCAGTCGACTTCGTCCATAAAACTGCGCATGAAAAAGATGCCACGGCCTGAGGCTTTAAGAATGTTCTCTTGTGCTGTTGGATCTGGGACTGCTTCCGGGTTGAAACCTGGGCCCTGGTCGTGCACGCTGATTTCAACAGCGTCAGGCGAGCTCTTCAAAGTTATGTCTACGGTTTTGTCGTCGTCCTGACGATTGCCGTGGAGCACTGCGTTGGTGACAGCCTCGCGCACGGCCATGTCGATACCAAACGCAGCGTCATCGCTGATGCCTGAACGGCCAACAAACTCGGCGACCGCGGCGGCCGCGGTGGCAATCGTATCAATGCGACTGGGTAAACTTAACTCGCTCGTCTCTAGGGTCACAATGCTTATGCATGACCTCTCCGAAAGCCACTGCGCGAGGACTCTGGCTGCTTTCTAATAACACTTACACTTATCAGGAGTTTGACGGTGTAACATGCTGGAGATAGCCCTGTCAAGAATCGATAGGACGTACAGGACCTATTAAACGATAAAGCCCAGGCCCTTGAGGGCTCGATCCAGTTCCTCGAGATCGAGCGGCTTCGTCAGGTAGACGTTTGTGCCGTTCTCGATTGCGGCCTCTTCCATGCCGTAGACGTCGTAAGCCGTGATAGCGACGATTGGCGTGTGATCGCCCTCACCTTCGAACTTGCGGAAGTTCTTGATAGTCTCCAAACCATCCAGAACCGGCATATTCAGATCGACAACAATCAGATTCGGACGATAGCGACGCGCCATGTCGAGCGCCTGCTGGCCATCTTCAGCCTCGACAACGCGGTAGCCTTTTAATTCAAACGCCCGCTTGAGCATAATGCGAGTGTCGCTCGAATCTTCGGCAACGAGTACTGTTGGATAAACTATTGCAGTTGCAGACACGATTTACATCGGGCCAAGCCCGCCCACCTTGTTACAAAATTATGTTCTGGGGGATTAACCTACGCGAGGGAATCTAACATTCGCAGGATGCGTAAGTTATAACACAACGTTGCCTTTTGTGTCCCTGTAAGTACAGTAGCTGACGTTATGAAGCTTCAACCAGCACGTTGCATCACCGGAGAGCTGCGTTTACCCGGCGATAAGTCGATTTCACACAGGGTGGCGCTCATTGCGGCGCTCGCGGAGGACAGCTCGGAGATTTTAAACTTCTCAACCGCGGCCGACTGCGCCTCAACGCTCTCATGCCTGCGCGATCTCGGAGTCTCGATCGAACAAACGGGGGGCAAGGTAGTCTTTGCGGGTGGCGAGGAATTTTCTACGCCTCGCGGGTCGCTGGATTGTGGAAACAGCGGATCAACGTTGCGGATGCTTGCCGGTGTGCTTGCCGGTCACGATCTAACCGCGGAGTTGACCGGCGACGCGTCGCTGAGCTCACGACCCATGCAGCGCATCATTGAGCCACTCGAAATGATGGGCGCGAAGATCGAGTCAAATGACGGCAAAGCGCCGCTAAAAATACACGGATCGAGTCGACTGAATCTAATCACCTATAAGCTTCCGGTAGCGAGCGCGCAGGTCAAATCCGCGATTCTCTTCGCCGGATTAAACGCAACCGGACGAACGACTGTGATCGAAACCTCGCCGACACGCGATCATACCGAGCGACTTTTCAACGGCTTCGGCATTCCGGTCACAACAAACGTCGATCATTCCGTCACGCTGTGGGCTCAGGGACGGTTCATGGGCGGCTCGATGACGGTTCCCGGTGACATTTCGTCAGCCGCATACTTCGTTGCTGCAGCTATGCTCCTGCCTGATTCACAACTGACCATCGAAGGAGTAGGCCTGAATCCCACGCGCGCTGCGTTTCTCTCGGTGCTGAGCTCTTGGGGTGCAGACATTTCCACGACTGATGTGCAAACCGAGCGCAACGAGCCGTACGGAACGATCAACGTTCGCGGCGGGCTCAACGGAAATCCAAACGCATCGGAGCGAACGTTGAGCGACTCGATGATTCCATCGCTGATCGATGAGCTTCCGTTGCTCGCTGTCGTAGGTTCGCAGATTGAAGGCGGGATTTTAATCCGCGATGCGGCTGAGTTGCGCTTGAAAGAGAGCGACAGGCTTAAAACCACTGCTGCAAACCTGTTCAAGATGGGAGCGAGCGTTGAAGAGTATGACGACGGTCTCCGCGTTCGCGGTCCGAGCAAACTGCACGGCGCATTGATCGATTCGCATGGAGATCACCGTATCGCGATGGCTTTCTCAGTCGCGGCCATGATCGCTGAAGGTGAGACCGAAATAGATGGGGCTGAATGCGTCGCGGTCTCGTTTCCCGAGTTCTTCACGCTTCTGGAATCGGTAGCGCAGAGATGAGACGTCCGGGCCCAATCGTCATCACCGGTTTCATGGGTTGCGGCAAAAGCAAAGTCGCTCAGGAGTTGGCGCTGAGACGCAACGTTGTGATGGTCGACCTCGACGAGTGGATCACAGCACGCGTCGGCCGCAGTCCAGCGCAACTCATCACCGAAGACGGCGAGTCTGCGTTCCGCGAGATTGAGTCGAACGCACTTCGCGATCTGTTACAGACAGGTGGGACAGGCGTGATCGCGCTCGGCGGCGGCGCGTGGATCGAGAAAACAAACCGCGATCTGATCGACGAATACAGTTGCACAAGTATCTGGCTCGACACGCCGTTTGCGATCTGCTGGGAAAGAATCGCCACGTCAGAAGAAGATCGGCCGCTAGGAAGAACCCGCGAAGAGGCCGAAGCACGCTACGATCGTCGTAAACCGATCTACGCAATGGCCCACATTCATATCGCAGTCACCACGGAACAAAACATCGAGGATCTAATCTCTATTATTGAGACCCAACTTGGATGACTATCCAAACACCGGGCGGCCACAGAGGGCCGCCCCTACAAAAAATGCAACTTGGATGACTGTAGGGGCGGCCCTCCGTGGCCGCCCGGTGTTGAAATCCAACATTGACACGCACTGGTCTGGTGCTAATATCAAATATTGAAGGAGCACAACTCCCCCGTGAGCTCACCATTATTTGTCCTTGCGGCTTCAGCGACAGAAGCTAGCGAATGGAACCACAGCATCTGGCAACAGATGCTCGCAGCAACAACTCCGCAAAAACTCAGCAAGACCTTCTTCAAGAAAGAAGCTTTCAACAACGAATCATGGCCCGACGGTCGCGCGAAGTACGTGCCCAATGGCCTGCGCATGGTTGAGACGCTGTTGCTGCGCGAGTACTCGGAAGACGAGGTAGTAGTCTGTTACGTGGATCAACTAGAGCGCTTCGTTGGTCCGGAAACAAAAGTCCTCGCGATCCACGCTCACAATCCACTCGGCATCTCTTACGCGACTGACGTCTATTCAAAACTCGCAGGCGAAAACCTGATGCCCGTGAACGCTCACGAGTTCATCAGGATCGTGAAGCATCCCGTGATAGAGAAGTTCAAGCCGAAGATCATCGTCGGTGGTCCAGGCGCGTGGCAACTCGAGAAGGCAAACCGGCTCGACGAATTCAAGATCGACTACCTGATCGACGGCGAAATCGAACGAGTGTTCGCAGATCTCTTTCGACGAATCCTCGCCGGCGACCCAACACTGCCACGCATCGTCAAGCTTCCGAAAGAAATGCAGCCGGCCGTCGAAGAGATTCCCGTCGTCACGCACCGCTCGACTTTCGGCGTCTGCGAGATCACGCGTGGCTGCGGGCGCGGTTGCCAATTCTGTTCGCCTGCGACGAAAGTCGGACGTTCGTTTCCGGTCGAACACATCATCGCGAGCGCGGAAGTGAACGCGCGTGAAGGCGCTACCGAAGTGATGCTTGCCTCGGAAGACATGTTTCTTTACGAGCAACTGCCAAACTTTGAAACCAACGTGCCCGCGCTCGAGAAACTCTTTCGCAGCATCGCTGCGGTTCCGGGTATCAAGACGATCCAAACGTCGCACATCACGATCGCGCCGGTCGTGAAAGATCCGTCGATCATCGAGCGCCTGACGCCGCTCGTCGTGCCTTATTCACACCTGCGTCACAAGGATTCAACTGACAGGGACAAGCGCGTCGCCGATCCGATCATCGGCCTGGAAACGGGAAGCGCGCGACTTTTCAACACGTACATGAAAGGCAAGGCTTACCCGTACAAAGCCAATCAATGGCGCGACGTCGTTTTGAAGGGAATGGAGATTCTGAATCGTCACAACTGGTTTCCGTTCTGCACGTTCATCATCGGTTTGCCGGGCGAAACGGACGACGATACGAAGCAGTCGCTCGACCTGCTCTACGACCTGCGCCAAGCGAAGGGAATGTTTGTGCCGACGTTCTTCGTGCCACTCGAAAACACGCGCATGGAGCAAAAGGCCAGCGCGAAGCTTATCGAGATGACGGATCTTCAATGGGAGTTCTTCTTCACGTGTTGGAAGTTAAACCTGGAGTTCTGGCGCAGTGGCAGTAGATCGAATTTGAAGTTTACAGCGGGGGCTCCGATCTATTATTCGCTGCTCGGGAAGAAGCTCTTCGGGAACGGGATCAAGTATCCGCTATTGCGGTTCGCGGGCGTACCGGATTGGTTGTTGCGGAGACGATTGTATTTGGATTTCACCGGCTATAAGCGAGACCCGAGAGGATTAGAGCAATTTGCTGGTGAGATTGTCCCCGGTTTTCAAAGCGTCCGCGACAAGGGATTAAATATGATCGACGCAAGTGTTTAGACAGGATTTACATGATTTAAGCAAGATTGACATGTCAATCCTGAAAAATCTTGTAAATCCTGTCTAGCTAACCTCAGAACTTGTACTTCAAAGCAAACTGCATCTGCCTCGACGATCCTGAGTCGCCCGTCGCGAAGCGCGTGTTGGAGATAACGCCGAAGGTGGTGCTACCAACCTGCGCGGTCCGTCCGGGTTGACCGAAGTTCGCATGGTTGAATATGTCGAAGACTTCCCAGCGAAATTCGATCATCTGAGTTTCAGTCAGTCTTGTACGCTTAATCAGCGACAAGTCTGAATTGTGGAAGCTTGGTCCGATTACTACGTTTCGTCCCATGCTGCCGAAATGGTAGATGGTCTTTCCATTTATAAACTGCACCGGCAATATGACGGACGAGCCTGACGGACAATTACCTCCCGGCCGTGGATCGCAAACGTTGTTTGCAAACCACTGCACGCCGATTCCACTTGCCACAGGCGCTGCCGTCGGTGAAATCGCGATCGGCCCGTTGATGTCGGGACGAAGCGTGGCCAGACCCGTAAACGAGTTTGCGTTTGCAGCGGGTATATTGCCCGGCAACGCACCAACATTTCCTGCCAGCAGCGTCACTGGATTTCCGCCTTGCGATTGCTCGATGAACGAGAACTGCCATCCTTCTTTGAATTGATTACCTTTGAACGGCAACTCATACAATCCGCTGATCACGAATCGATGACGCACATCGAAGTCTGACAAGCCGCGGTCGCCACGCAGGTTGTAACTGTCCTGCACGGTCACGCCTTGCGAGCTCTGTGAGTTGTAATCGATCGATTTCGAGAAGGTGTACGAAGCATTGAACTGAAGCCCTTTGCCCATGCGCTTATTTGCAGTGACCCAGAGAGCGTTGTAGTTCGAGTTGCCCGTACCTTCACGGAACGTGATATTCAAAAGCGTCGCGTTCGGCCTGATGGGACTGCTTGACGACAACGTCGGAAACGGACGCACTGGATTCAGCGCGGCATTCAGAAACGTTTGATTGAGGTTCCGCGTGAGACGCAGGTGCGTACCTTTTGATCCGTAGTAACCGACTGTCACCGCGAATCCTTGTTTGACTTCGCGCTGCACGTTCACGTTCCACGATTGGATATAGGCGTTGTCGAATTCCGGATCGGAGGAACTCGGCGACACCGTTGAGCCGGGTACAGCGATACAACCAGAAGGACAGGCAGCGTTGGAAAGTTTCGTTGTCGTATTAGCCGGCAACGCTACGTTTTGTGCAAACGGCGGATTTGTTCCATTGCCGGTTACGAGATTAGTAATCGGTTGATCCGCAAGTATCGCATAGGCGCCACGGATCGAGGTTTTTCCATCTTTGAATGGATCCCACGCAAAGCCGAGGCGCGGTTGGAAGTTTTGCGCGTTGGTGTGGTAGACGGGAGCGATGCCGTTATTCACCCGAATCAGAGAATTAACTTCAGGTACGTAGTCGACGAAACGATCGAAGCGTTCAGTCGGCGACATCAACCAGTCGTAACGGAAACCAAGCTCGAGCGTGAAATTGGACCGCACCTTGTAGTTATCCTGGACGAAGACTCCCAGTGCGCCCTGCGCGATGGCCGTGGAAACATCGGTCACGCCCTGTTGTGGCCCCAGCGTAACGGTGAATGCGTTCGCGTCCCCGGCGAGAAACGCGGTCATGTTCGCAAAGGTGAAGGTGCCGGTGTCCTTGTTGGTGTTGTTGTTGTAGAAACGCCGGTATTCGCCACCAAACTTGAGCGAGTGATTACCGCGCAGATAGTTCAGCGTGTCGGAAAACACATAAGTAGTATCTGAACGGCCTTGCGGGAAGCCGGCCGGTCCGCCGAAATTCAGACCCGATCCGCCAACCGCTATTTGCGGCAATCCAATCGCCTCTGTAACGCCGTTCTTGATGCCAAAATCGAGTGGATTGAGTTGGGCATTCGGCGTAAAGGCGATGTGAATTCGATTGAAACCAAACCGCGCTTCATTGACGACGGCGGAGCCGAAAGTATGTGTTTCATTGAGCGTGAAGATCTGCCGGCGAGATTGACGCGTGTCGCCAAAACCCGGGATTGAGTTTCCCTGTAGCGTCGGCTCACCGCGCTCGTCGCGTTGCAGCGCGTAGTAACCATGCAGGCGATCGTTAACACCGATGTTGTGTTGTACGTCGAGCGTTCCCTGATCGATATTCACCGGGGCTGTTGCTGAACCACCGAAAGTAGTCGCGCCGACGTTCGGCAATGGAATCAATGGCAGAAGCTGTTTGATAACCGAATCGGTCACGCCCGCGCGTTGGGCAGCGGTCGGAACAGTAGAAGTGGGAAGCGTCAACCCCTGTCGTTGGCGCAAACCTTCATAGCTGAAGAAGAAGAACGTCTTGTTCTTGCCGTTGTAGCCAAATACCGGCCCGCCGTCACCAAAGTGCGGCACGTTCACCGGTCCGCCGAGATTGAATCCAAACTGGTTACGTTTGAACGGAGCCGGCTGGGGTGTGCGGTCAAAGTAATTGCGTGCATCGAAATAGTCGTTGCGCAGGAACTCGAAAAGTTCGCCGTGATAATCGTTCGCGCCCGAGCGGGTGGCGATGTTTACGATCGCGCCGGAGTTGCGGCCGTACTCAGCGCTGAAGGTTGAGTTGTCAGCCTTAAACTCCTGAACCGTGTTGATTGACGGCTGGAACGTGATCTGGTTCTGAACCATGTCATTGAGATTGATGCCGTTGATCATGAAGTTCACGGTGTCTTCGCGATTACCGGCAGTGTTGATGGCAAACGAGCCCTGGCCGCGCAGTGGAGCGGTAAGGAATCCGTTTTGGGGCGGCGTCACGGAACCCGGAATCAAGAGCCCGAGATCGACGAAGTGACGGCCGTTCAGTGGAATCTCCTGCACGGTGCGTTGATTGATGACTGTGCCGACTGAAGTGGTCGACGTCTCGATTACGGGCACGTCTGAAGAGACGAGCACTTGTTCCGAGATGGCGCCGACGTCCATCTGAAAATTCTGGACGATGGTTCTGGCAACCTCGAGAGTTACCTGATCCGCGACCTGAGTTTTGAATCCCTGGACTCTTACTTCGACTGCATAGAGTCCTACGGGCAACGCTGCAACCTGATAATTGCCGTCGCTGTCAGTCTGCGTGGTCCTTTCAGTCGCGGTGCTTTTATTTCTGACGACGACAGTTGCATTCGGCAACACCGCGCCCTTGGAATCGGTGACGGTGCCCTGGACTGTAGTGGTTGATTGGCCCAATGCTGTTGAAGTCGCGAGGAGAGCGGCTACGAGCATTAAGAAAATAGCGATTCTCTTGCTTAGCATGTTACCTCCAGAAAATGCGGGCGATGTAGGAAGGAAGGGAAACCCCTCCTAAGCAATGAGAGTGCCGCGAGTGCACGTGATGCACCCCGAGTTTTCATTAGGAAATCGTGATTTCGGATGACCTTGAAAATCCAAAAACCACAAGGCCATCCGAAATTATCTACCAGCGCAGCAGGAAGTCTTTGAGCGCCGCGTACATCTCATCGAACGAATCAGCACAAAACAGGACTGACTGGTAATGTGTTGGATCGTAGACATTGTTCGCGGCGGCATCGATGTCGAGTGGTCGTAGATCAGCTTTGTGCATCTCCGCGAGCTCGCCGGCGGACGATAGCAATCCCGTCCCATAAGCTTTGACCTGACCGTCTTCGCGCAACACGCCAAACTCGATCGTGAACCAGTAAACACGCGCCAGTCGATCGAGCTCGCGCGGGTCTTCAGTGCGCTCCACTGCCTCGCCGAAAAGACGGTTGAGCTCCGCGAACCGCGTGCTGGCGAGCGTTACGGCGTGACCGATGATCTCGTGGGCCACGTCGGGCTCAGGCGTATACAACGGCGTCGAGTGATGGCGAATGTACTGCGTCGACAGAAAGACTCCGCGAGCCAGCGACTCGAGAAAAATCCGCGGCTCAACAAGACCGGCGACGGGCTCAAGTCGGAAGCCGCTGATCGCTTCGACTTTCTGGCTGACTTCGTCGAGCTGCGGGATGCGATCCGTATCAAACGCCAGACGATCGATGCAATCGAGATATTCAGCGCACGCATGTTCGCGGTGCGCAGGGCCGAGGGCTTGCCAGATCGTTTTCCACACGCCGTGTTCGAGCTCCGTGTATGGAGCGGCCGGAATCGATGAATTGGGTTTATAAGTCATCGCGATCTCGGCGATCGCATTGCGTCGGGCGCGGTATTCATGGTCGCGAAAGCCTGGATGGTCCGGGTCGAGCTGCACCAGGGAAATGTCTACGTGGGCGCTTAATGGGGTTGATTCAATTGCTGTAATCACTTTTGTTCACCTCGAAGAAATAAAAAAACCGGCCACCAATCCTCCTGGGATTGATGGCCGGTTTTAGGAACCTGTCTTTGGTGCTACATGGTCAATGCACGCCGACAGCCCATCGCCTGACCGTCCCTCCCATCGGAGAGCGGGCCGTAATAGTAATAATAGCGATGAAGGCTCTGGCTCATGACCGTTTGAAAGAATAGACCCGCGCGGAGCAGATCGTCAAGGCCGAATCTATATTTTGAGGGGGCAAGCCCCTCTTCCTGACTTGTTCATTCGGAATTCATCAACCACAGAGACACAGAGGACACTGAGGTTGCACAGAGAAGAGCGCACTCGAGACTCCGCTGATCAGAATTTAAGAGTCTGCCTTGATTTGAAGAAGTCGGCCCACGCGTCGCCCTGTTTCTTCAAGATTTCAGGGACGTTTGTAATTGTGAAGTCGTCGATCTTTACGCCCTTCGAGATCTGCTGCCAGGTGAGCGGCATCGACACCGTCGCCTTCGGCTTCGCACGCGCCGTGAACACCGCCGCCAAACTCTTGCCACGCGCGTTCTGCATCCAGTCAACATAAACCTGGGTACTCTTCCGCTTCGCAATCGTCCTCTCGACGGTCGCGATCTTCGGCGCACGTCGTGCAACCTCAGTCGCGAACAGCCGCGAAAACTCCGCCACCTTCTCGTACTCGTTCGCCGGCTTGAGCGGCACGTAGATATGAATGCCCGACGATCCGGAAGTCTTTGGAAACGCCTTCAACCCAATCTCATCCGCGACTTCCTTTACGACGAGCGCCACCTGCAACACGTTTTCCCACGGAGCCTTTTTCGGATCGAGATCGATCGCGATCCAGTCGGGCTTGTCGAGTCGTTTGATCGTCGAGTGCCACGGGTGCTGTTCGATCGTGCCGAGCGTCACGAAGTGCAGCACCGATCCGATCGTTGAATAAACTCCGTAGTCGAGTTGTCGGCCTTCCTGATTCGTGAGTCGCGCGGTCTTGATGAACTCAGGCGCGCTCTCGAGGTCCTGCTGAAAGAACATCGGGGCCTTGATGCCGCGCGGATAGCGCTGAAGAATCGCGGGCCGGTCCTGCAAATCCGGCATGATGTAATCCGCGACTTTCAAGTAGTAACTAAGCAGGTCGAATTTCGTGAGTTTCTCGTCGGGCCAGTAAATACGATCGAGGCTCGTAACTGCGACCTGCTCGCGTCCCGCCTTGATGATCAGGTCGCCTTTTGGTCGCTCCAGTCTCAGAAATTCTTCAACTGTAACAACCGTGCCGCTTTTCTGTTTCGTTCGTTTTACTTCTTCTTTAGGCATGCTAAATTCGGACCATGAGAATTACATTACTTTGCCTGATTCTCGCCGCATTCATCGCAGCACCACCTCAAACGGTAACCTACAACCTCGACGCCAGCCAGAGCAAGTTCATGGCCCACGCCAGCCGCAGCGGTCTGCTGTGGTTCAAAGGTAAGAGCCATCACCTTGCTGCAAGTGATTTCAGCGGACAGGTCCAGCTTACGCCTGACACGATCACGCCTGCGTCGCTGCGACTCGTCGTTAAGGCCGCGTCGCTACACGAGACTGGCGCTGAGTTCACCGAGCCGCAGAAGCAAATCATCGACAAAGAGCTGAAAGACATCGTGCTGCATCCGGACCAGTATCCGGACATCACATTTCAGAGCACGAACGTGACGGCGAAGGGTTTGGGAGGAGGTCGCTACGACGTAAAGATCAACGGCAACCTGACGCTGCACGGCGTCACAAAGCCGGTCACGATCCCGGCAACCGTCACGCTGAATGGGAGCACGCTGCGTGCGGTTGGCGAATTCAGCATCGACCGCGATGATTACAAAGTGAAAGCGACGTCAGCCTTTCACGGGATGGTGCGAGTCGACGACGACATCAAATTTGAATTCGATATTTTGGGCCGAAGATAACGCGGCTAATATCCGTCTGCGTGCGATTGCATCCATTTCCAAGCTGACTCGATAATCACGCTCAGATCCTGGAACTGCGGCTGCCATCCGAGTTCACTTTTGATCTTGTCTGAGCTCGCAATCAACACTGCCGGATCACCTGGGCGTCGCTGTCCCATCCGCACCTTAATTTCTTTCCCTGTCACCCGCTTCGCCGTCTCGATCACATCGCGCACGCTATACCCATCTCCACCACATCCGAGGTTGTAGATCGCGCTGCGCTCGCTCAGAACGTCGAGCGCGAGAATGTGCGCGCGCGCCAGATCGATCACGTGAATGTAATCGCGAATGCACGTCCCGTCAGACGTCGGATAGTCGTCACCGAAGATCTCGACGTGAGCGCGTTTCCCGGCCGCTGCCTGCAACGTGATCGGGATGATGTGCGTCTCCGGATCGTGATCCTCGCCACACTTCTCACTCGCTCCGGCAGCATTGAAATAACGCAACGATGCATACCTGAGCCCATGCGCCTTCTCGTACCAATGCATCGCGCGTTCGAATGCGAGTTTTGTTTCTCCGTAAGTATTGGTGGGATTAGTCGGCGCTGATTCGAAGATCGGCTGCGCCTCGGGCTCGCCGTACGTCGCCGCCGTTGAAGAAAAGACGATGCGACGAACACCGCACTCGTGCATCGCGTCGAGCAGCACCAATCCCGCGACGACGTTGTTTTGATAATACTTCGCGGGCTTCTCGACTGACTCGCCGACGAGCGACGACGCAGCCATGTGAATGACTGCATCGATGCGATTGTCGTTCAGCGTTTGGCGAAGCTTGTTTGCTTCAAAAAGATCGCCTTCAACAAAACGGGCGCCGTCAACAACGGCGCCCCTGTGTCCTTTGGAGAGATTGTCGTAGACCACAACTTCGTGGCCGTCGTTTACCAGTTCTTCAGTGACGACACTTCCGATGTATCCCGCGCCGCCCGTTACCAGAACACGCATGCATTCCCCCTTGAAAGTTAGACAGGGTTAACAAGATCGGAACAAGATTTACAAGAACTGTCCTGTAAATCTTGTCTAAATCGTGTAAATCCTGTCTACGACTGTCGTTAGCTTACCGCAACGTTCGGCTGTGTCTTTGCTGCATCCGCCTTAACCGATTCTGCCGGCGGTGTGACGTAAAGGATGCGACCACAGTTATCACACGTAATGATCTCGTCCCCGCGCCGGATCTCGGCCATCATCTGCGGCCTCAAAGACATGAAACACGCGCTGCACGAACGATTGCGCGCTTCCGCGACTGCTACTCCGTCACGGATTCGCGCCCCGATTCTCGAATATAGAGCGCTGATCGGCTTCGGCAGACCCGCAAAAACTTCTTCGCGCTCTTTGCGAGCTGAAGCCAGGCGGTCGCCGATCGTTCCAGACTCGTCGTCAAACGCCTTCAGCTTCGCCTCGCGATCGGAATTCATGCTGGCGATCTCGTCTGCACGTTCCTTCAAAGATCCTTCCGCCTGTTCGAGCTGCTCCATTTGTTCGAGGATCTGTGTTTCCAGGCCTGAGATCTGTTTGCGCGCGGCGTCTGCCTCACGAATCGCGGCGGTGTATTCATCCGGCTTCTTCGACGACATGAGGTTTCGCTCGGCTCGTTCGGCTCGGCCTTTCTGCTCCATGACCTCGTTTTCGAGGCGGGCTCGGGTGTGTTTGGCTTCGTCGCGGCGGTTTTCGAGCGCCCTAATTTCAAAGGCGCGCTGATCGAACTCTCTCTCGATCTCGGCGCGCCTTTCGGGTGTTGCTTGTTGGTCTTTTTCTAGTTTTCGTATGGTCGTATCAAGATTCTGCAAAGCGATTAACTTCTGCAATTCCGCTTTCACTCTTTATTCACTCCTCAAAAGATCAGGACTGTTTATGACGATTCCCATCGCTTGCGATCATCACACAACCAACACGTTTGACGCAAGTATCCACAGATCACACAGATTTAATCTGCGTAATCTGTGGACACTGGTTGTGTACTCAGCTAAATGGGGCCGTTCACAGTCCGAATACGAGCGCGGGGCGTGACGCGAATGCGCGGCAGGTTGATGTTGATCGACGGCATCGACATTGCCGGAACCACGACTCTCGGCATTGCAATATCGATATCGGGAAAATCGATTCGAGGGATGACGATTCGACGTCCCACCTGCGGACGGTCCAACGTTCCCAAACCCCGGGCTTCGCTCGGCGTCACACGAATCGTTTGCTGCGACTTGTTACGAATGATCGTGAGCGTAACGTCGCCCTCTTTCTTACGATTCATGACTCGCGAGAGATCGCCGGGCGAGTCGACTTCTTCACCTTCGATCGAAGTGATCACGTCGCCGGCTCTCACGCCAGCCTTCGCTGCTGGTCCATCGTCAGTCACCGACGTCACCAACACGCCTTTGCCACTCGTGATGCCGAAGTAGTCGGCAAGCTGCTTCGTCAGCTCCATCGTGCTCACACCGATCCGGCGAGTATTGCCGAGGGCGAATGTAAAGTTGCCATCGTTGTCAAACAAATCGCCACGGTTGAACGGCGCCCCTTCCCACTTAAACGACTTCATATCCGGGCCTTCAAATTTCCACACCTTCGGATCGCCGCGTAGAAGATCACCCGCGAAGCTCTGGTTTGAGCGTTTGGCGACTGTTGCGGTGACTTCCTGTTCCGCACCGCCACGACTAAAGCTCACTCTGACGCTCTGATCCGGGGCGAGCTCCGAAACCAGTCGATTGAGTTTGCGAACGCTCGAGACGTTCTCGCCGTCGATGCGCAGGATAACGTCGTCTTTGCGCAAGCCGGCTTTCTCGGCCGGGCTGTCTTTGACAACCTGCGTCACGCCGACGCCGCGGACCTGGTTCATGTGATAGCGGGCCATGTTCTCGCGGCTGACGTTCTCGGCGTAGATACCAAGGAAGCTACCGCCATCAATGAAAAAAGAGAACGTTTGATCCGATGGTTCGTCGGGGGGAGACGGAGGCGGCGGCGCAGGCTGCTGAGCGGCTACAACACCTGCGGCCAAAATTAGAGCAAGCAGGAGACTAAAAAAATATTTAGCTTTCATGCGAGTTTCCTCCGGAAGAGTTTTGCGGTTACACGCAGGCCACGTAGTGAGGTTCCAAAAAAAATCAGGCACAAAAACACAAAAGAGACGAAGAAATCATTTTGTGCCTTTTGTGGCTAACTAATTGGTTTGTAGATTTCCGTTTGATGGTTGAGTTCGAACGCGATCTTCCCTTCGGTCTGGGCAAGATCGAGGTGGGCGACAGCTTCGGAAACTGACAAAAACCTATGCACATCATCTGCCTGCGGAAACATCTTGAGCGCCAGATCCCACGCCGTTATTCCTAATTTCGGAATGAGGCCGATCACCTGCGCCTGCCGGTCCTGAAACGCGCGGAAATACCGGTGGAAAAGCTCTTCGTAATCGTGGATCGGCTCGCCATGCCCGCCGTAAACGAGCGTCGGTGAGAATGATCTGAGCCGCGCCAAACTAACGAGGTACTCCGCCAGCGATGGAAAGCGTCGCGTCGGATCGATCGGATCGGGCGACAGCACGGGATTCGGCGTAATTCGTTTCAACACACAATCGCCGGCGATTATCGTGCGGTCCGCTTCACGAAGAAACGAGCACGAACCGGGCGTGTGACCCGGCGTGTGCAGAATCCGCAAACTCCCAGACTCAAACTCGAGCTCGCCCTCGTCCCACAGCGACGTGTATTCGTCGTCGCCAAATGAATCCGCGTACCTGCGCATGTACTCGTACAGCCCGCGCATCTGCTCGATTTCCGCGTCGGGAACACCGGCGCGTACGAGCAGCGTGCGGTGCTCTTCATACTCGAGGCGACTGTGACGGTGGCCCGTCTCCCAGTTATGAACAAAGACTTCCGCGTTCTTCGCTTCGTCACGTAAGGAACGCGCGAGGCCACAGTGATCTTCGTGGGCGTGCGTGAGTACGATGCGACGCAGATCGGAAACGAGATAACCGGCTTTGCGCAGTCCCGCACGCAACGCCTCGATCGTTTCTTTCGTCTTTGGCCCAGTGTCGATGATCGTCAACGGATCTTCGGCAATCAGATAGACGTTTACCGGACCAATGTAGAACGGCGTTGGCAGTGAGATCGGAACGACGCGCATCAAGCTAATAGATCCACTTGTTCGCGGCGATGAGATCGTTGGCGATGCGTTGACGCGCGGCGATCGTGTTCAACGGCTGCAACTTCGTAAACCGTCGCAACGCCGCCAACAGCGTCCGCAGCTCATCACCTTCCGACATGCCCGCGAGCGTGTTCTTCGCCTTCGATTCGATGCGCTGGACAGCGTCGTTACAGAACACGCGCGTCATGTCGA
>DASYFE010000190.1:0-11119 GCA_036498585.1 Pyrinomonadaceae bacterium
GGGTCAGACGTTGTTTGTGAGTGCGACGTTAAGAGGAAGGACGACCAACAAAGTCCGCGTGCGAATGCAATAGAGACAGTCTTAGACAGGATTTACAAGATTTTGCAGGATGTACAAGCTTTATCCTGTTAATCCTGACAAATCTTGTAAATCCTGTCTAAGACTGACACTGAATCCCTAAGCGCTTGATCTTGCAATTGAGCGTCGTCACTTTCACGCCCAGCAGTTTCGCCGCACGCCTTTGATTGCCGCGCGTGCGCTGGAGCGCCTCACGAATGAGCTCGCTCTCGTAGCGCTGCACCTCTTCCTGAAGCCCAAGCCGCACCGGCGCCGGCTCCTGCTGGCTCGCAAGCGACTCAACTTCTCGTAGAAGCGTGATCGCCGCTTCTCTAAGCGTGTCGATATTGTGAATCGAACTACTCATCACATTAATCCTTGCTTAAAAGTTCTCTGAAGAACGCCACCGCCCGTTCATCGCCAGTTTGTCCGAGCACCTGTATCGCGAGCTTGCGCACCGCCATCTTCGGATGATTGCGCGCCGTCCTAATCAAGATCGGAATCGACTCATCCTTCGGACGACGCCCAATCGCGATCACTGCCTGTTTTTGAATCTCGATATCCCCATCACCATCGACCGTGCTGGTGAGCGCACCAAGACTCTTCTGACCCGCGATGCGGCCGAGATTGGCGATCGCGCTCTTGCGCAGCTCCATATCTTTCTCGGATTCCGCAACGCGAATCAGGTAAGTCGCGGCAGCGTCGTTATTGTCGTTGCGCGAGATGCCGGTGAGTGCGCGTCGTTTGAGGTCGCGCGTGGTCATCGTTTCGAAGAGGTTCTGTAGCAACGGCAACGCAGCAGCGGAGCGGCTCATCGCGAGCGCCGACATCGCCGCGTTTCGTGCTTCAGTGTTCTCCTGGTTGTTGCGAATGATCTCGGTGAAGAGAGTGTTCTTTGCGGCTGTCTCGGGCGTGTTGCCGAGCCAGTAGATCGCGCGGGAGCGCATCGGCTCGGCGATAGGCCGACGAATCATCTCAGTCAGCATTGCATCGACGCGCGCGTCGTCGTGCAACGCGATCGCGAACGTGGCGCGCTCGGCGAGGCGATTCACTTCCGGCGCGGGCGCATCGACGATCGACTTCAGGTAGTTGAGACTCTCTTCGTTAGCAATGTGTCCGGCCCAGTAAACCGGATAACCGCCATACTCGCGATCGCGTCGCAGGTTGTAAACCTCGGCGCGAATGAACGTCTCGCGTTGCGTGTCGTAAAGAAGAAAGAGCCCGAGCTCGCGCGTCTCGTGTCGCGGGTCGAACATCACCGACGTGCCGTCTACAGACATGTAAACACCGCCGGCGCTATCGACAACTTCGTAATCGATCGCGACGCCCGGCCTGGCTTCGAACTGGTAGCCAACCCAGAACCGGCCATTCGTCGCATTCGCTTTACCAGCGACGATCGCGCCATCGATCTTTGCCTTCAGATTGGCGCCATCAACCGGGATAAAACTCTTGGTCTGCCCCAGCGCGACAACGCACAGTACGAGAATTACAGCTAATACTTTCATAACTGAATCCGTCTATTTAATCCGCGTAATCTGTGGCTTATCTGAGTAGCTCTTCCAAAAACTTGAGCACTTCGGGATCTTTACTACGGCTCAACCACCCAATCGCGCGTTTGCGACGCTCCATCGGGGCCTGTGGGCTGCGTGCGATCTCGATCATCTTGCGAATCACGCGCTGGTCTTCCATTCGGCTTCTGCTGGTGGTCGTGTAGACGCCTTGTCCTGCCCCCACTGCTACCGGAGCCCACATCCCGCTGCCGTATCCGAGCGAGTTGACGATCTGGTCTTTCAACTCCTCGTTCTTTTCCGTGTCGTAAAGATTGAGTAGAAACTCGATCGCTTTATCTCCACCGCGACGCGAGATCGCGCTGATCGCTGATTTGCGAAGCTCGACGTTCTCAGCGCTGCGCGCGATGTCGAAAAGCTTCGTGCCCGCGCGCTCGCTCTTGCGATTCGCGAAACCGTAAATGACTGCTTTGCGAATCTCAACGGTTTGATCGCCGTCGTAGATCCGGAAGAGCGCATCGACCGCCGGCTCGCCGGGACGACTGGCGATGCTGGCAATGGCCATCTTGCGCTGGGCCACCGTCCTGCTGTTGTTCGTGGCAAACTCGCTGAGCACCGTGATCGCTCGCTCGCCCGTGTGCCTGCTCAGTGCGTAAAGCGACGCTTCGACGATTGAGTTGTCCTGCGAGCTCATCGCGAAGTCGCGCAGTGAATCAACAACACTGTCGTCGTTAGTTGCGCCGAGCGCGGAGATGGCGCGCGCACGCAGTTTGAGATCGGCTTCATTGCGCGCGACACCGAGGATCACGGGCGTAACTGTCTTACCGCCGTTGCGACCGAGCAGCGTCAACGCCGCACTCTTACAACGCACAGTCTGCGTCGAACCCGGCTTGAGCCATTCGCTCGCCGCCATGATTCCGCGTTGCACGTCGGTTTGAAAGAGGGCCTGGAGCACGACGATCTTGAATTCACATGGATCGTTGCTGTTGTCGTCGTCTGAGTCGTCGGCAGGACCAATTCCGATTGCGGCTGCTGTTGCCATACCATCAATCTGAGCAATCTGAGCAAGTGGTGCGGCGGGTGTTACTTGTACCGGAGGCGCCGTCATCGCCTGTGAGTAAATCAGTGGCTGTTCGCTTGGCGGCGGCGCGATCACGGCCTGGCCCTGCACTGTTCTGACAAGATCTGCGTACGAGGCTGCGGAAGCGCCCGGCACTTGCGCCAACAACGTGCGTGCGTCGTCTTTCCAGTTTGTGCTCGGATATTTCTGAAGCAGCCGGTCGATTGTCGAGCGACACTGATCGTACTTCGCTAACTTCTGTTCCGCATACGCCTTCCAGTAAAGCGCCGCATCGATGTTTTTCTCGTTAGGAAATTGCGATACATACTGATCAAACTTTTCCTGCGCTTTGGCCCAATCGCCGTCAGTGATGAGATCGCGTGCGCTGCGAAAGACAGTCGTTGCTTCACTGCCGCCGCTTTGTTGGAAGCCACGACCCAGGCCTGAGCCGGAGCCTCTTCCCTGTTGACCACTGGCGATACCCGCGGTCATCAAAACAAGCACGCAGAAGAGCAATGCGACGCGCTTCGTTGCCGTAATCGATGTAAGGTTTTTCAACATTTCTTTAGCCTCTACTCTCATTAGCGATTGTTGGCGCCACGGTCCTGGTAATCCAGTAACGCTGCCACGATTTCAGTCTTTTGCACACGCTCCTTAATTTCCCGCACGTCTTGAGGGCGTGCACGATCGGGCAGGTTCGCGATGTCAATCAGGAACGGTTCCAAATCCGCGAGGAGTGTTTTAGTCGGAAACTTTGCTTTCATCTCGGCGTCGCGGCGCAAGACGACGTTTTCGTTCAGCAGCCGACGCGAGAGTGCTTTGTCGTAAGTGACGTCGATCTCTTCGTCGGTGTCGGAGATCTGAACGTTTTTGATCGAGCGCAAAAGAATCTTGCTCTGTTCGATGTGCAAGGCTGTGTCCTGCTCGTCCATGTCGAGGTAAGCGAGCTCTGACGAGAGGACATCCGATTGATCGGCTACAACGGGTGGTTTGACTCGCGATCTCGGTTTCCGGTGCGAAGCGACTACTTCACGTTTTGGCGCCGCGGATTCGACGGATTTTGGAAGCGGATTTGGACTTGGGGCCGTTGGCGGTGTTGATGCTAGTTTCGGCTCTGGAGATTTGTGACTTAAGAACCAGATGACTCCGGTTGCAAGCGCGATCAGCAAGACCGCGATTGCGCCGGCGAGTGATGTTTTTCCGAGCAGACTCCCGAACCAACTGCGTTTTGGTGTATTAGTGTGGGCGGCAATTCTTGTCCAGAGGAATGGCGGTACTTCGATTTCGCGATCGTAACGTGCGAAGAGCTCCTGTTCGGCGGTCAACGCCGCAAAGCTTTCAGAACACTCAATGCAGGCAAATAAATGCGCGTCGACCTGCTCGCGATCTTGCGGCGCCAGCTCACCATCCAGATATTCTTCCAACAACTCACTGCAAACTTCACACTTCATAACCAACTCCAGCGTATGGACTGATCTTCTTTCTCATCTCCGCGCGGGCGCGGTGCAAATCAGTCTTCAACTTCGCAAGCGAGAAACCCGTGATCGCGGCGATCTCTTCGTAACTGCACTGGTGCAGCACCTTGAGCGTGAACACCAGCCGCTTGTCTTCATCGAGCGCGGCCAGCGAGCGCTGGATAAGCGTGTTCAACTCCTTGCTCAAAAGCCCATCGACCGGCACCGGTTTGTCGTCGCTTAAATCCATGACCGACTTATCCGCGAGATCGACGTGCTTGTTCGCGCGGGCGCGTGCCCTCAGCGACTCGCGCGCGACGTTTCTCGCAATGCCAAACAGCCAGGTTGAGAGTTTGGTTTCGGCGCGCATGGTGTGAATCGCTCGGAAGGCGCGGACAAAGGTTTCCTGCGTCAGCTCTTCGGCCAGCCCACGATCGTTGACCATGTCGTAAATGAAACTGATGACGGGCCGCGAATACCTCTCGAAAATCAGGCGGAAGGCATCCGCATCGCCCTGGCACACGCGAGTTACCAGGTCTGCTGAAGTGTTCATCAGAGTTCCCGCGAACGCGCCAGTCATCGCTCTCGGTAGGTAAGTGCAGGGAAAGGGCTAAAGGTTTCAGGAAAAACTATCCACAGATTACACAGATCACACAGATAACAAGCAAAAGCTCCGTATGAGAAATCCGTGTAATCTGTGGACTAAATATTCTTTGGGTCCACGATCTTGCCGGCGATCGCTGAGGCGGCGACTACGTACGGTGAGGCGAGGTAGAGCTTGCCGGGACCACTGCGACCCGGAAAATTCCGGTTTTGCGCGCTGACTGTGACCGTCTCCGCACTCGGCGAAGCGCCCGGACCGGCATTGATACACGCGCCGCACGATGGATCGATCAACTCCGCGCCCGCACGCTCAAAAAGGTCGATATAACCACGCTGGCGCGCGTACTGCTTGATCTTCTGTGACCCAAACTGAATGTAGAGGTGCACGCCTTCCTTCACGCGCTTCCCATTCGCGAGCGCGTTTTCGAGCACCGAGGCGTACATGTCCATGTCAGCCATCTTCCCGCCCGTACACGATCCGCCATACGCCGCATCAATACGCACCTCGCCGTCGAGCTCCTCGATCGGGATGCCATTACGCGGATCGCCCGGAGTCGCGACCATCGGCCCAATTGCGTCGAGATCGATCTCGAACACAGCCGCGTACTCCGCATCCTCGTCGCTGTAAACAAAACCTTTGCGAACCTCCTCAGCGTCGAGACCGCGCGTGCGCACCACGTAATCGAGCGTCACCTCGTCCGGCTCGATAATCCCGGTCGTGCCGCCCGCCTCGACCGCCATGTTCGTCAACGTCGCGCGCTCGTCCATCGACCAGTTCTTCAAATCCTCACCGGCAAACTCCAGCACCTTGCCGATGCCTTTGCTCGACTTCATATACTCCGAAGCGAGTATAAAAAGCATAACGTCTTTGGCCGCGACGTCGGCGCGCTTCTTACCTTTCAAAACGTAGCGCACCGTCTCGGGCACACGGATGCGAATGTCTTTCGTGTACCAGGCATTTGCCATGTCAGTCGATCCAACGCCAAACGCGAAACATCCGAGCACGCCGGCCATGCACGTGTGCGAGTCAGTGCCGATAACGATCTGACCCGGGAGGGCGAGATCTTCGACGACGGCGTTGTGACAGATCGCTTCCGAGCCGCCTTCAGGGCTCTCGCCGTAAAGCCTGATCTTCTGCTGCTCGGTGAAACTTTGTTGCGTCGTCGCCAAACCTTCGGCCTTCTCGAGCAGGCCCATCTCACGATGCTTCAGCGACATCACGCGTCCGAGAAACGTCAGGTGATCGCGAAACGCAAACACCGATTCTGGCTCGGAAACACGCGCATCCGGCCCGAGCGCCTGTTTGAACAGCGACTCGGCCATCGGCGTTACGTACTCGTGCGAGAAGCGCACGTCTGCGAGCGCGAACAACGCGTCGCCGGGTTTCACAGCTTCGACGCCGATCTTTCCGGCAGTCACGAACGCATGTCGCGCGATGATCTTCTCGACGATGGTCATCGGACGCGCAGGTGTTTCGCTCGGCGGCGGTGAGACTTTTCCGTTGAGCCGCGCTTTGTTGTAGTTGAAGAGCCCGCCGTGCGTAACGATGTCCTGCGAGATCGGATCGATTCCTTTAGTGAACTCAGCCAGCGGGATCTCCTCACCGCGTCGAATACGATCGATGAGACTGAAATCCGTTGAAGTCAGTAGACCGATGTTTTGCGAGTTCTGACCGTAGATCTTCTCGATACTCTGCGCGATGACAAGCCGGATACCCGCAGCGACTTCGGCAAATGGCGCGGTCTCGCGCGACGAGCCACACCCTTTTGAAAGTCCCGAAACGACGACAGCGAAACCGCCGTCTTTCACTTCGTCTTTCTTAACTGCGCCTTCGCGCATGCCGACATAAACGTATTGCCCGAGCGTTTCGTCGTAGTAGAAACACACCCAGCCGGGCGTGATCTCGTCTGTCGAGATGTTGCTCATCAACGGCAGGACGCCCGCGCTCAGTCGCGAGGCGATCTCGGTTTCGAGTGCGGCGGCTTCGTCGCCGGTCGCCTCGAGTTGCTGGCGGATAAGGGCTGTGTCGTCGGTTAGAAATAGAATGCGGCCCGAGAATTTGATATGGTCAGGGCGTCTTTCGTTTGTGTTAGTCATTACTATTTTTAGGACTTATCTGGAATTCTTCTCTGTGCAACCTCTGCGTTCTCTGTGTCTCTGTGGTAGCTGAAATATCACGTAAACACAACCACAGAGACACAGAGAACGCAGAGGTTGCACAGAGAAATCTAGCAGATTATAACCTCAGCATGATAAAACCCTTAGTGGGGACTAAAGCGTCTAACCCGGTGTTCCCGGAAGCAGCGGAGGAGAGTTGATATGAAGTTGTTTAGACAGAGATTGGGCCTGGCGGTAATGCTGGCATTTTCAGTGCTGGCGCTCGGCGCTCGCCAAACGGTGCTGGCGCAGGAGACGGACGATCCCGTCAAGATAGAGATCTACAAGCGGTTTGTCGATAACCGTGCGGACCGACCGGCAGTGGCCTACCAGGCCGCGCGCGACTATCTTACGAAGTACAACAAAGACAAAGATCAGTACACGGATTACTTGAACAAGTGGGTCATGTTCTACGAACGTGACGAGCGCAAGCGAATGCTGCCCGGACTCATCAACGAGAAGAAGTTTTCGGAAGCTTACAGCACCGGCGCGAAGATTCTCGCCGATGAGCCAAACTACCTGCGCGCCCAGATCGACCTCGGTTATGCCGGTTACCTTGCGGCGACCGCTAAAAATGAGAGCTTCAACACGACCGCTCTCGAATACGCGCGGAAGGCGATTAGCGAGATCGAATCGGGTAAGACACCGACCGAATGGGCGCCGTTCAAAGGAAAAGACGACACGCTCGCTTATTTGAACTACGCCGTTGGTTACCTGACGCTCAAGACCAGTCCCGACGCGTCGATCGATGCATTGATAAAAGCCGCGCAGTACGAGAGCGACATCAAGAAGACTCCTTCGACCTATTACTTCCTCGCCGTTGCTTACGAATCTGGTCCTTACAAGACACTGTCGACGGCGTATCAAACCAATTTCGCGAACAAGCCCGAGACGCCGGAAAGCAAAGCCGCGCTCGATAAATTGAACGTCGTGATGGATCGCATCGTCGACGCTTACGCGCGCGCGATTGCGGCAGCGGGTACGGATCCAAAGACGGACCAGAGTCGTAAAGACTGGCTGGCGGCGATGTCAACCTATTACAAGTTTCGTCACGGTGGAGCTGACACAGGGATGACTGAGTTCGTCACCACGGCGTTGCAGAAGCCTTTACCGCCGAAGCCATAAGCAATCTATGGTGAAGAGAGTAGAACTTTCAGATATTGAAACCCTTCAGCGGCTTGGTCGTGCGCGTGATTTCATCGATCACTGTTACGACCATCCGCTGAGCCTGGACCAGATTTCTGAGAAGGCCTGCTTTTCACGTTATCACTTCCTGCGCCTGTTCCGGCAGGCGTTCAATAAGACTCCCCACCAGTATTTGATCGAGCGTCGCATCGAGAAAGCGAAAGAGCTGCTCGGGGGCGATGAGCTGCGCGTGACGGATGTTTGTTTTGAAGTTGGGTTTCAGAGTTTGGGATCGTTCAGCACGCTCTTTCGTCGCGAGGTCGGTCACGCGCCGATAACCTTCCGCGAACGAGCGCAAGCCAAGCGGCAAGTTCCCGGCTGCTTCCTCGTGATGCACAAACTGGAATCTGTGTAATCTGCGGATAAAAGCAATTTCCAAGAAGCAAATCTCACGGGAATTGATCTATCTTCCATCTCAAGGAGAATCACTATGATCAGCCGAATGTCTCACGCCACAATCTTCGTCAACAATCAGAATGAAGCGCTCGAGTTCTATCGCGACAAGCTGGGTTTAAAAGTTCACACCGACGCGATGGTTGGTGAGGATTTCCGCTGGCTCACGATGTGTACAAACGATCAACCCGATTTCGAGATCATCCTGATGGAGCCGAAGCCCGGCATGTTGATGGACGAACAAACCTCGCAGCAGCTACGCGCGATCATGTCGAAGGGCGTGCTCGGCGCGGGCGTGTTCAATACCGACGATTGTCGCGCGACTTACGAAGAGCTGAAGGCGAAGGGCGTGCGGTTTATTTCCGAGCCTGCTGAGCGTCCTTACGGGCTCGAGGCGGTCTTCCAGGACAACTCCGGCAACTGGTTCAGCCTCACGCAGCCAAGTTAGAATTCGGTCCATGAGAATTAAGTGGACCGATCGTCGCTTCAGTTTTGATTTCCCCGCCGGCATCTATCCGGAGCTGATCGAACGGATCCGCGGCACGCCTCCGCGTCTCGAGGAGCTGTTCACCGCTCTTCCATCCGAAACGTTAACCGCTCAAATCGACGGCCGCTGGTCTATGCAGGAGAACGCGGGCCATCTGTTGGATCTCGAAAGCCTTGTCTCGCAGCGAATCGATGAGTACCTCGGCGGCAATACGGCGCTGCACGCCGCTGACATGTCGAACCGTAAGACCTACGACGCTCATCACAACGAGGTCGCTGCCGGCACAATCCTGAGAGCTTTTCGCACTGCAAGACACGACATCGTCAATCGCCTTGAAACTTTCGACGCCGAAATTTTCGAGCGTTCTGCGCTTCACCCGCGACTAAACGTCCCGATGCGGCTCGTGGATATGTTATTTTTCCAGGCGGAACACGACGACTACCATCTCGCCCGTATCAGTGAGATTAAAAAAATCAATGTCTAGAATCCTGCTCGTCATCGCCCTGCTTGCCCTGAACGTCAATGCCCAACAACCATCACTCGATGCAATGATCGACCGCGACATCGCCTCGTGGCTGACGACTTACCGCAATCTCCACGCAGCGCCCGAGCTATCGCATCGCGAGGAAAAGACCTCCGCATTCGTCGCGTCCGAGCTGCGCAAACTCGGATTCACCGTCACCGAGCGCATCGGCAAGTTTGAGAATTCGCAGTGGACGGGCTACGGCGTTGTCGCAGTGATGAAGAATGGTCCAGGCCCGACAGTCCTCGTCAGAACAGAGCTCGACGCATTGCCTGTAGAAGAAAAAACAGGACTGCCATATTCGAGCAACGTGAAGACAAAGAACGACGCGGGTGTCGACGTCAGTGTGATGCACGCGTGTGGACATGACATACACATGACGAGCTTCTTCGGCACAGCGAAGATGTTGAGTGAGCTGAAGAGTCGCTGGAGTGGCACGCTCGTGATGCTGGGCCAACCAGCCGAAGAAACCGGCGACGGCGCGAATGCGATGCTGCGCGACAACCTCTACACGAATTTCCCGAAACCCGATTTCGCGATCGCGCTGCACGACAAACCCGAGCTCGAAACAGGCAAGGTGGGTTACACGCCGGGTTATGCGATGGCGAGTGCGACTTCGATCGACGTCAAGATCCGTGGTGTTGGTGGTCACGGCTCAGCGCCCGAGACGACGAAGGATCCGATCGTGGTCGCGGCGCAGGTAGTGATGGCGTTGCAGACGATCGTGAGTCGCGAGAATTCACCGCTCGATCCGGCAGTGGTTACAGTGGGCTCGATACACGGCGGCACGCGTTACAACATCATTCCCGATGAAGTGAACCTGCAACTGACCGTGCGCACATACAAAGAAGAAGTGCGTAAGCGTGTGCTGGCGTCGATCGAGCGGATCGTGAAAGGCGTGGCCGCGACGGCGGGCATTCCGGAAGATCGCGCGCCGGTGGTGAAAGTCTCTGAAGGAACCGGCTCGACCTATAACGACCCGAAGTTGATCGAGCGGCTCGTGGGTGCTTTCAAGCAGGCGCTCGGCGATGAGAACGTGGTGCAGATGCCGCCGATGATGGCTAGCGAAGACTTTGGTTATTTCAGCCTGGACCACAGCATTCCGGCGACGATCATCTGGCTCGGCGCTTCCGATCCCGCGAAGGTCAAGGCGAGCCGCGAATCAGGCGTCGCCCTCCCCGGCCTCCACTCCGCCCTCTTCGCCCCGGTCCCCGAGCCAACGTTGCGGACCGGCGTCAAAGCCACAACCTCCGCCGTCCTCGAACTGATGAAGAAGTAGTAGACAGGATTTACAAGATTTTTTCAGGATTTACATGTTAATCAGGGGAAATCTTGTAAATCCTGTCTACGTCTGCTTGGGCAACCCACGCGACGACGAGACATTCAAAGCCTCAACACTCGCCTGGAGGTCCCGATGAACTCGACGTTGCGCTTCCTGTCGTTGCTCCTGTTGGTACTGTTTTCCGCAAAGATTTCCCGCGCCACCGAGCCTGCCGAGGTACTTGCCCGCAAGGCCGTTTCCGAAAACGCCGCCGCATCATCGGCCGCAATCGAGGAGTTGCGGTCGCTCGGCCCCGCCGGTTTGCAGGCCCTGATCACCCAGTACGCCGGCGCGATCGCTGCCCACATAAAAAACCCGTCAGCCGCGCCGGACGAAGAATGGCAACGAATCTCGGCAGCGCTCGACGCCGT
>DASYFE010000191.1:0-5708 GCA_036498585.1 Pyrinomonadaceae bacterium
AACTACCTCACCCCCCGCACGACGCAGAAACGACACCACCCGCGCTTCACCGGAGTTCCGTACCCACTCGAGCGTTCCCCTTCGCAGCGCCAGACTCGCTCGCCGCAGCGCCATCATATCTTTGTAAAATTTCGGAAACTCCTTGCGACGCTCAGCAAACGCCCAGAAGATCGGCAACTTCTCAAACAACGCGGGCGCGCCAGACTCAGTCGTATCGCCAACTTCCATCCCGTTGTAGATCATCGGCACGCCGTCGAGTGTGAAGACAAAAGCAGACGCAGCGAGCGCGGCCGGCTCACCAAAACGCGCGATCGCGCGTCGCTCGTCATGGTTATCGGAGAACCGCATGTGCAGCGAGCCCTTGGGCCACTCTTTAACTTCCTTCTCCCACTCGGCACGCAAATCCGAGGCGGGCTTTCGTCCCTGCAAGACATCAGTTAACGCACTATGCAGCGGCCACGAGTAATCAAGATCGAAGGCCTTCACTTGCAGCTCAGCCTTGTGCGCTTCGGCAAGCATCACGATGTCAGGCTTGATCTGCTCGAGCTCGCGACGCGCGTTCTCCCAGAAGTCGGTCGGCACTTCCCCCGCCACATCACAACGAAACCCATCGAGATCAAACTCGCGGATCCAGTGCTTGAGCATGTCAGTCATGTAGCGCCGCAACTCCTGATTCCCGTAATTCAACGCAGCGATGTCATACCAGTCATACGGGTAAGTGATGTTGCCCTTCGCGTCACGCTTATAAAACTCCGGATGCTTCATCAGCACGCTGTCCCACGACGTATGGTTTGCAACGATATCGATGATGACCTTCAACCCGCGTGCATGCGCCTCGCTCACCAGTCGTTTCAGATCATCCGCAGTCCCGTAATCAGGGTTAATCCCATAGTAGTCACGAACAGCATACGGACTTCCGATCGTTCCCTTCTTCTTCTCCTGCCCGATCGGATGAATCGGCATCAACCAAAGTATCGTGACGCCAAGCTCTTTGAGCTCATCAAGCCGCGCCGTGATCGCATTAAAATTCCCCTGCTGCGAAAACGCGCGCGGATAGATCTCATAAATCACACCATCACGCACCCAATCACGCACCGGCCTCTGCGCGAAGCATTCAGACGCCGCGACCAAACACCCGATCAATCCAAAAACAATCCGTCTAATCCGCGGTCTGGTTTTCAGCAAGAACATCACGCACTCCCCACACTGTCGCAGCCGCTATCAAAAGACTGATCCCACCGAGCACGACCGCATTCCTCGGATCGCCACCCAACACGTTGTTGTAAATCCGCGGCACGATGAGCGACATCACGATCTGCGGAATCACGATGAAGAGATTGAACACGCCCATGTAAACACCCATACGCGCCGGTGGCACCGCCGTCGACAACATCACGTACGGCATAGACAGAATCGACGCCCAGGCGATCCCGACACCCGCCATGCTGGCGAACAACATAAATTTATTAGTGATGAACAAAACTGAGATCAGACCGATGCCACCGAACACGAGCGCGATCATGTGAACAGCTTTACGACTCGTAGCGTTCGCAAACGCCGGCAACATGAACGCGACGAGGAAACAGACCACGTTGTAAACAGCGAAACACAGCCCGCCCCACTCCGTTCCCTGAGCAAACAGCGGCGATCCTTCATTCGGCGCGCCAAAGACGTGTCGCGCAACCGCGATCCCAAAGAACTGCCACATACACGGCAACGCGAACCACGTGAAGAACTGGACTACTGCGAGTTGCTTCATCGTCGCCGGCATTTCCGCAATCGACGAAAAGATCTCTGTGAAGCCTGCCAGAATTCCCTTCTTCTCGCGTCGCATCCGCTCAAACGCTTCCATGTCGTCCGGTGGATATTCCTTCGTCGTCAAAACGGTCCAGAGCACCGCGACGAGAAACACAATTGCGCCGATCTTGAAGGCGTAATCGACTGAAAGCGGAATTCCGCTCGCCATTACGCCCACCACGCCGAGCATCGTGAACAAGTAAGGCAAAGCATTCGCGAGCGTCTGGCCGATGCCGATGAAGAAACTCTGCATCACGAAGCCGAGCGTGCGTTGTTCTTCCGGCAGCTTGTCGGCGACAAACGCGCGAAACGGTTCCATCGTGATGTTGATGCTCGCGTCGAGTATCCAAAGCAGTCCGGCAGCCATCCACACTGCAGACGAATCGGGCATGAAGAAGAGCGCGACACTCGCGAGGATCGCACCGGCAAGAAAGTAAGGACGGCGACGACCAAGCTTGTTCCAGGTGCGATCGCTCATCGAGCCGATGATGGGTTGAATGATTAACCCCGTGATTGGACCAGCGAGCCAGAGATACGGAAGCGAGCTTTCCTCGGCGTGCAGGTATTTGTAAATCGGGCTCATGTTTGCGAGCTGCAAACCCCAGCCAAACTGAATGCCGAGAAATCCGAAACTCATGTTCCAGATCTGCCAGAAGCTCAAGCGTGGTTTCTGCATCATGTTCCCTTAAACTCTCTCTGCGTTCTCTGCGTATCTCTGCGGCCCTCTGCGTTAAGAATTATTTCAACGCAGAGAACGCAGAGGTACGCAGAGGGCCGCAGAGGGATTACCTGACAAAGATTGACGCGGATCGTTTTGGTAAACTCACCCGCATCTTGCCGTTGATCTGTACGGGCCGGCTCACACCCAGTTGGTCCCTGAAAACTCCGCCGGTTGCGACGCGTGAGACGTCAAACTCTATCGAGGCCGCGTCATTGTCATTGTTGATTACGACGATAACCGCGCCACTCGGCCCGCGACGCGCGTACGCGTATTGCTGTTCAGACACGTAAAGATTCACCAGCTCCCCGGTTCTCAGGACTTCATACTGGCGGCGAAGAGTCGTTAGACGTTTGATGTATTCAAACAACTCCTGCTGGTCTTTAGTGCGACCCCCGGCGGAGAAGGCGTTTCTTGCATCGCCCCCAAACCCGCCGGGGAAGTCGCCTCGCGTGGTTGGTTCGTCACCACCTTCCAGCGCAAGCTCGTCTCCGTAATAAAGCTGTGGCACGCCGCGCGTAGTCAACACAAACGCATTCGCGAGCTTCAACCCTGCGATCGTCGCGCCCTTCTCACTCATGAAGCGACCGTCGTCGTGACCACCGAGTAATGTGACGAGTATCTCGGGGTTCGTGTAGAGATAGTCTTTCGCGAGCGTCTTCGGAATCTCATCGATCGGCTTGCCTTCGGCGAACGCGTGTCGAATCGGATAGAAGAGCGGAAAGTCGAGGAGGGAATCGAGTCCGGAATCGACTCCGTCAAAACGAACTTTGCCGCCCTGAAAGAATGATGTGTGGACCACGTCGCCGTCTTTCACCTCGCCGACGACCTTGAAATTCGGAAACTCGCGTTTCAACACCCGCGTCCAGTCGCGCCAGAAGGAATTCGGCACGTATTGCCACGTGTCCATGCGAATGCCGTCGAGTCCGGTCACGCCAATCCACCAGAGCGTGTTTTGAATTAAGTATCGTGAGACTTCCTCGTCGTGCTGATTTAGATCCGGGAGGAAATCGAGAAACCAGCCTTCCATCGTTTCGCGCTTCAACGACTCAACCGCGCGCGGATCGTGTAGCGCCCACGTTTGAAAAACGTTCTTCAGATGCTTCGACTTGGTCCCGTTGAACCACGTCGGCGTGGGCGGATCGTCGACCCACGAATGATATGGACCGGTGTGATTCATCACCTGGTCCTGGATGATCTTTATGCCCGAGCGATGCGCAGTCTCGACCAGCTCACGCAGCTTCGCGAGCGACCCGAAGTGTTCCTCAACCGTGTAGAAGTCCTGTGGGTTGTAGCCGTGAAACCCGGTACTTGGGCTATCTTCCTTCAGCTCGATCTGGTTGAGGCGATCGTAGTTGTCGTACCAGGGCGTCAGCCAGATAGCAGTGACGCCGAGCTCCTTCAAATAAGGCAGGTGATCGATCACGCCCTGAAGATCGCCGCCGTGGTAATAAAACTTGTTCTTGCGATCGTAGATGCCACCGTTGTTTGAAGGATCGCCGTCAGCAAAACGATCGATCATGATCAGGTACATCACGTCGTTCGGCGAGAACCCCTGAAAACGCCCGGCGCGATTCAGTGGTGCAAGCACTTCGAATGAAGCGTTAGCTGAGCCATGCGGCGTCGTGACTGATATCGAGCGCTGTCCCGGCTTTGCGTCGGCTGCGATGAAGACATCAACAAAAACATAGGCGCCACGCTCGTTGATCTTCGGTGTGTTGATGATCCGAAGGCCCTGTACATCAACGCGCGCATTCTGAAGATTGCGCCCGTGAATCATCAGGCGCACTGGATTAACCGTACTTCCGGTCCACCAACTAGGCGGATCCACCTTGAGGATCTCCGGGGCCTGCGCTGCAACAGTAAGAGTTAGCCACAGATGTACACAGATAACACGGATCATCAGTTTCTACCGTACAACTCGCTTAACTTTTTGAGTCGAGCTCCGATCTTGTCCGTCAACGCTCCGGGCTTATATCTCCACGCCCAGTTTCCCTCCGTGCTGTTCGGGAGGTTCATGCGCGCCTCAGTCCCCAGGCCCAAAAGGTCTTGTAAGGGAACGATCGCGGTATTGGCGACGGACCCTAAAACTCCGCGAATGAAGTCCCAATGGATCTCTTCCCCGTCAGTATTCAGATAGTCCATGCAAAAATTCCGCTCGCGCTCGATCTGTTCCGCGGTGCGCGTTGAGCCCTCGCCTGCGACACTCTGAAACCAACCGACAGTCGTGTCGTTATCGTGCGTACCTGTGTAAGCAACGACGTTCGGAACGTAGTTGTGCGGCAGATCGATGTTCTTCGAGTCGCCGCCGAAACCGAACTGAAGAATCCGCATTCCCGGAAAACCAAACTCCTCGCGCAACGCCACCACGTCGGGCGTGATCACGCCGAGGTCTTCCGCGATGATCGGCAGCTCACCGAGTGTCTTGCGAATCGCGGTGAACAGTTCCTTTCCTGGCGCTTCGACCCACTGGCCGCGCTCGGCAGTTTTGTCGCCGCCGGGAATTTCCCAACACGCCGCGAAGCCGCGAAAGTGATCGACGCGCGCGATGTCGACGACAGTTAGCGTTGCGCGCACGCGCTCGATCCACCACTTGAAGCCGTCGGCGAGCATGCGTTCCCAGTTGTAGAGCGGATTGCCCCAGAGCTGACCGGTGCTGCTGAAGTAATCCGGCGGCACGCCTGCGACGACGAGCGGCTTGCCGTTTTTGTCGAGCTTGAACTGATCGGGGTTGGTCCAGACGTCGGCCGAGTCCTGCGCGACAAAGATCGGGAGATCGCCGACGATCTTAATGCCACGCTCATTCGCGTATGTCTTCAAAGCAAACCACTGCCGGAAGAACAGAAACTGGTAGAACATGTGCGCTTCGACTTCTTCGTGAAGCTCGTCACGCGCACGGTCGAGTACCGTGGGCCCCCACTCGTTCCATGCGACTCCGCCGTGCGCGTCCTTTAAAGCACGGAAGAGTGCATAATCTTCCAGCCATTTCGCGTGTCGTTGGGCGAACGTTTCGAATGCACTGCGGAGAGAGGTGTCCGTGGTTTTGGTATACCGCTCGTAGGCTTCGCGCAGTATCTGCTCTTTATGTTGATAAACCTCTCCGAAGTTTATTCTCTGCGTAACCTCTGCGTCCTCTGCGTCTCTGCGGTGAGTGAGATCCTGTTCACCGCCGAGGCGCAGAGGACGCAGAGGT
>DASYFE010000192.1:0-17535 GCA_036498585.1 Pyrinomonadaceae bacterium
GGCAACTTGAATATTCTGCTGTTGTCGGGATCGCGGCTTCCGTTTGCAATGGCGGAGCAGAAGCAACTGCCGGCGTTCGTGGGCAGCATACACACGAAGTTCTTCACACCTTATGTGTCGATACTGATCACGGCGGGAGTGATGTTGTTTTTGACGTTGAAAAGCTCGTTTGTGGCGGCGCTGACGATCAGCACGATCGCGCGCCTCGTGACGTACGGGACGACGTGTCTCGCGCTGCCGGTGTTTCGCGCGCGACGTGACTCGCCGGCGGCGATGTTTCGATTGCCGGGTGGGACGATCATCGCGATTCTGTCCTTGTTGTTGATTGTTTGGTTGCTACTCAACGCCACACTCAACGAAGTAAGAGCAACAGCGATCGCCGCCGCGGTTGGGTTGGTGATCTACGCCGTATATTGGATTTATTCCCGATCAATGCACAGAACCGAGCGCGGTAGCGCCGGGTAACTCGTCCAAACAACGCGCCAATACCAGAACTTGACCCGGCGCTACCGCGCTCGGTTCTGTGCCTCCTACGGCGCTCTGGTAAACTATCCGCATTTCGCCACGTGGATAATCTAATCGACAATCTGGCTGCGATCGTTGGGCGCGAGAATGTTCTCTCCAAACCTGACGAGCTACTCGTCTACGAGTGCGACGGCCTGCCGCAGCACAAACATCGCCCGCGCGCGGTGGTCTTCCCTTCTTCGACTGACGAAACGTCCGCCATCATGCGCGAGCTGGCGCGCGCCAACGTTCCCTTCACGCCGCGCGGCGCGGGCACGGGCCTTTCCGGCGGCGCACTCGCGCTCAACTCGGGCGTCATCGTCGAGATGGCGCGCATGCGTAAAATCCTTCGCATCGACACGGAGAACCGTATCGCCGTGGTCCAGCCGGGCGTTGTCAACCTGCACGTGTCGCGAGCCGTTGCGCCGTTCGGACTGTATTACGTTCCCGATCCTTCGAGCCAGCCGACTTGCACGATCGGCGGCAACATCGCTGAGAGCGCAGGGGGTATTCACTGTCTGAAGTACGGTACGACAACGGACCACGTACTCGGTTGTCGTGTCGTGCTTGCCGGCGGTGACGTTGTCGATCTCGAAATCGACATGCCGGGTTACGACTTGCTCGGCACGTTCATCGGATCGGAAGGCACATTCGGGATCGCTACTGAAGCAACGCTCAGACTCGCCCAGTCGCCGCCCGCTGTGCGTACACTGCTCGCGGAGTTTATGGAAGTAAACGACGCGAGCCATGCAGTGTCTGCAATCATCGCGGCAGGCGTGATGCCGGCGGCGCTCGAAATGATGGACCGGGAGATCATTCGCGCGGTCGAGGCGAGCGTGTTTGCGGCGGGACTGCCACCTGACGCGGGCGCGGCGTTGTTGATCGAGTTGGACGGTATCGAAGCCGGGCTCGACGATGAAGCGCAAAAGGTCACGAGCATTTGCATGGAATACGGCGCGCGCAGTTGTCGTTACGCGCGCGATGAATCGGAGCGAAAGAAACTCTGGGCCGCACGCAAAGGCGCGTTCGGTGCGATCGGTCGTATCTCGCCTGACTCGATGATCCAGGATGCGGTCGTGCCGCGGTCGCGTCTGCCGCAGGTGCTCGGCGCTGCTTACGACATCGCGTCGCGTTATCAACTGCGGATCGCGAATGTGTTTCACGCAGGCGACGGCAATCTGCACCCGCTTATCTGTTTTGACTCGCGTTTTGCCGACGAGGTGCGGCGCGTAAAAGATGCTGGACGCGAGTTGATGGAAGTGTGCGTTGCGGCGGGCGGTACGATCACGGGCGAGCATGGTGTGGGGCTCGACAAGCGCGAGTTGTTGCCGCTCGTGTTTTCTGACGCGGACATGAATGCGATGTTGAGTGTGCGCGCGGCGTTCGATCCGCTCGGGCTCTGTAATCCAGAGAAGATCGTGCCGATGTTGCGCGGTTGCGGTGAGGCGAAGGCGGTCGCTTCAGATAATGGATCGGCGGTCCAGACGCAGGCTGTTCGTGCACCGGTTATATCTGAAACTGAGATCAGGACGCCGGCAGAATTCAAGTCAGATCGGGTTGTAGCGTTATTAGCTCAGATCCTTGGTGACGCATACGTCTCTTCGAACAACGGAACGATCACAGTCTCACCGGCATCAGCAGAAGAGATCTCAGAAGTCTTGAAACTCGCCTCATCCGAACGTTGGAGCGTCGCGCCTGTAGGTGGCATGGCTTGGATCAATTCAACAGCGAATCTCATCGTCAACACGAGACGTCTCAATCGGATCATCGAACACGAACCCGCAGACCTGATTGCTATCGCACAGGCAGGTGTCACGCTAACTGATTTCAACGCAAAGCTCGGAGAAAACGGGCAGTGGCTGCCGCTCGATCCGCCCGACGATGGTCGCGCCACGCTCGGCGGTGTTGTTGCTACGGGTATCGGTGGGCCGCAACAGTTCGGTTATGGACGCCCGCGCGGATCAGTAATCGGCATGAAGGTTGTGCTCGCAGATGGCAGCATGATCAAAGCCGGCGGGCGTGTGGTGAAGAACGTTGCCGGTTACGATCTATGCAAGTTATTTACTGGTAGTTACGGCAGTCTCGGGATCATTACCGAATTGAATTTTAAACTGCGGCCAAGGCCCTCACGTGAAGCGACAGTGATTGGTACTGGAAGTGCGCGGGCGATTTTGGACGCGCGCTTATTTCCGGTAGCGTTGGAGATCATCAATGATGTACTTCATGTACGTTTTGCGGGAAACGAAAAAGGCGTCGCGTTTCAGATTGAACAGGCGTTGAAGCTGTTGAAGAATGCTGAGATCGTGATGGATGATGCTGAGGTTTGGCGGAAGATTGGTGCGGCACGAGCATTGGAACGCAGGACTCGTGAAGAACCTTCAGGAACTGCGAAATTGTTGATGCAAAGGATCAAGAGACAACTCGATCCAAAGAATATTTTAGCCGCGGATTAACGCGGATTTGAAACGGATTAAATCATGAGAATACGAACTAGCGTGAAGTCGTTGGTTTTGCTTTTGATACTGGCTCTTAATGTGCCGTTCGTTGCGGCGCGTGAGCCGGTGCGGGCGCGGCACGGAATGGTGGCGTCGACGAACGAGGTCGCGTCACGTGTCGGCGTGGAGATCATGAAGCGCGGTGGGAATGCTGTCGATGCCGCGATCGCCGTTGCGTTTGCCCTTGCGGTCACGCATCCGGCCGCCGGCAATCTCGGCGGCGGCGGGTTCATGATGATCCGTTTGAGAGATGGTAGAACGACCGCGATTGATTATCGCGAGATGGCGCCCGGCGCTGCGCATCGCAACGTCTATCTCGACAAGAACGGCAACCTGATCGAAGGCGAAGGTGGATCGCTCGTCGGCTTTCGCGCTGCGGGTGTTCCCGGCACCGTTCGCGGGATGGAGCTCGCGCTCAAGAAATACGGGTCCGGCAAACTCACCTGGGCGCAACTCGTCGAACCTGCCCGGCAACTCGCCGGCAGAGGTTTCACTGTTACAAATGAACTCGCGCGCTCGCTCTATTCGAATCGGGAATACCTCGAGAAGTATGCCGAGACGAAACGAATCTATCTAAAGGGCGGAAAGTTCTACCAGGAAGGCGAGCTCTTTCGACAGCCTGAGCTTGCCGCCACCTTCGCGCGTCTCCAGCGCTTTGGTCCAAATGAATTTTACGAAGGCGAGACTGCGCGTCTGATCGTGGCCGACATGAAACGCAACAAGGGTCTGATGACGATGGACGACCTGCGCGGTTACATCGCGAAGGAGCGGACGCCTGTGCGTGGTAACTATCGTGGTTACGAGATCATCTCGATGCCGCCGCCTTCGTCGGGCGGCGCGGTGCTGATCCAGATGCTCAACATTCTCGAAGGCTTCGATCTGCAAAAGCTCGAGGCGAACTCGTCCGATCGTTATCATCTGATGGCCGAGGCGATGCGCCGCGCTTTCGCGGATCGCGCGGAGTACATGGGTGACAGCGATTTCGTAAAAGTTCCGGTGCCGGGTTTGATCGATAAGGCGTACGCGGCGAGCTTGCGCGCCACCATCAACACCGAGCGAGCGTCGACCAGTGAAGAGATTCGCGCAGGCCGTCCGGCAGGTTATGAATCGGAAGAGACGACGCATTTTACAGTCGTCGATGCAGAAGGAAATGCGGTCTCGAACACCTACACGCTCAACAACTCTTACGGCTCGGCGGCTGTTGCGAAAGGCACTGGTCTTCTCCTCAACGACGAGATGGATGATTTCGCCGCTAAGCCGGGCACGCCGAACATGTACGGACTGATCCAGGGCGAGCGCAATGCGGTCGCGCCGAAAAAGCGCCCGCTCTCCGCGATGACGCCGACGATCGTGCTGCGTAAAGATGGGAGCTTGTGGTTCACCGTTGGTAGTCCGGGTGGACCAACGATCATCAACACGGTGCTGTGCGTCATCACAAACGTGATCGACTACGAGATGAATATTCAGCAGGCCATCGACTTCCCGCGCATTCATCACCAGTGGCTACCGGATGAACTTGTCGGCGAGCCGTTTGGTTTGTCAGGTGACACGCAAAAGGCGCTGGCTGCACGCGGGCACAAAATCGCGAAGCTGCGCTACCTCGGCGACGCGGAGGGGATCATGATCGAGGAGCAGACGGGCGTGCGGCTCGGCGCAACCGATCCAAGACGAAGTGACGGACAAGCGGTTGGATATTAGACAGGATTTGCAAGATTTTCAGGATTTACAGGATAAGTTACTGGCCTGCATTCATTGCGGGCTCTGTCTGGAAGCGTGTCCGACTTACGTCATCACCGGTAATGAGAATGATGGGCCACGCGGGCGGTTGTATTTGATGCGCGCCGTGGCGGAAGGGCGGATCGAGAAGACATCGAATGCGTTTGCGACGCATATCGATCGGTGTCTTGGGTGTCGAGCGTGTGAGCAGGTGTGTCCGGCGGGTGTTGAGTATGGGCAACTGCTCGAGGCGAGTCGCGAGGTATTACTGGAAGCGCAGCCGAAGTCTGATCTGGCGAACAGAGTCTTGAGGTTTGTCTTGCGGCACGTGTGGTTGTCGCCTTGGCGGTTGCGAATGTTCTTTGGGACGTCGCGTGTTTTTCGCGATCTGGGGCTCGCGCGGATTTTGTTGAAGACCGGGTTGATGCAGAAGCGCGTTCAGTTTGGAATGGCGCTGCTTGAGAACTCGAAGGGCATTTCTCACGCAGCGGCGCAACGGCGCAGCGGAAGACGCGATGGGAATGTAGTGTCGTTATTCAAAGGCTGTGTTGGTGAGGGACTGTTTGCGCGTGTGAATCGGGCGACGGAGCGCGTGTTGGAAGCCAACAACTTCCACGTAGAGATACCATCGAATCAAGTCTGCTGTGGGGCGCTGCACGCACATGCTGGAGATCTCGACGGCGCACGTGAGCTTGCGCGAAAGAATATCGCGGCTTTCGATTCGAATGCGCCCATCATCACGAATGCCGGCGGCTGTGGGGCGATGCTGACGACGTACGCGCATCTATTCCCAAACGATGAACGAGCCGCCAATTTCAGCGCGCGGGTTCGCGACGTCAGCCAACAACTCGCGACGACCGAGATGCGAACCGCGCCCAGTCCGATCGGCCAAAGCGTGACTTACGATACTTCATGTCACCTCATGTACGGGCAACGCAGCGGCGAAGCTTCAGAACAAATGCTGCGCTCGGTTACAGGAAAGGACTTTGTGCCGCTCAACGGCACCGAAAGATGTTGTGGCGCGGCGGGCGTCTACAACCTGCTTCAGCCCGAGATGTCGCAGCGCGTGTTGGCAGAAAAGTTGGGCCACATTAAAGAGACGGGTGCTGGTATACTCGCCACCGGCAATCCCGGCTGCCAGATGCACATCGGCGCAGGCGCGTGCTTGTCAGGAATGTCGTTGCGCGTCTGCCATCCGATCGAGATCGTGGACCAGGCCTACGAAGCTGCCGGATACTACGAGTAAAGAACTCTTCTCTGCGATCTCTGCGTATCTCGGTGTCCTCTGCGTTACATATTTCCACGGCTAACTTAACGCAGAGGACACGGAGATACGCAGAGATCGCAGAGAAGCACTCCAACATCTTATGGAAAATAAGACACTCAACCAGAAAACTCTCACGATCTTCGCCCCTGTCTTGATACTGATAGGTATCGCTGGGTTCGTCATACCTGAGCGATACAGTCTCACGAGCGGAGCAGCGCCTTACAACTTGTTTCACATCTTCTTCGGAGCGGTCGGTCTGATGCTGTTGATGACGAACAGCGATCTGCTGGTGAGCTTATTCAACTTCGGGTTCGGGTTGATAGATCTTTACCAGGCGCTGGCGAGCGTTGTCGGACTGACGCCGATCCAGTATTTCCACTGGACGTTTGTTGACGACGTGCTCCACGTCTTGATTGGGTTCGCGCTGGTAATAATTGGCGGCTACGGATTAATGCGGATTTGGAACGGATTTACCGCCGATCAGAGTTAGTTTCACATTGCCGGCGGTGTCTAACGCGACCAGGTCTGCCCGTTTACCGACTTCGATCGAGCCACACTCATGATCGACACCGAGCAGGCGCGCAGGATTTGATGAGGCCATGCGGGCAAGGTCGACATAAGAAACGCCGAGCGAATGTAGCAGCCGCACTGCGTCGAGCATGCTGATCACTGAACCTGCGATGCTACCATGCGCGTTGGCCGTTCGACCGTTCTTCACACTGATCGTCTCGCCCCAGATTTCGTAATCGCCGTCTCCCTTCCCTGCTGCCGCAATCGCGTCGCTGATCAAGCTAATGCCGCTCACGCCCTTGATCTTCAACAGAAGCTGCAGCATGAACGGATCGAGATGAATGCCATCGGCAATAACATCAACCCTCACATCGTCACGTGACAAGCCCCACGCGATCGGCCCGGGACTGCGATGATGTAACGGCGCCATCGCGTTCATGAAGTGCGTCATGTGGCGCGCACCTGCCTCACAAGCCTGGTCGAGCACTTCCAACCCCGCGCGTGTGTGACCGATCGAGATCACCCAACCCCGCTTCTTCAACTCGCGCACGAGCTCAACTCCACCTTCAACCTCAGGCGCCATCGTGATCATGCGCACGCCCGTCGACGGCAACGGCAGCCAATCGAGATCTTCAGCACTGCTATAGGTTTTGAAATATTCAGTATGCAGCGCCCCACACTGCGCCGTGTTTACAAACGGTCCTTCGTAATGCACGCCCAGCACATGCGCACCCGGCCCTTGCCCCCTCATCACTTCTGAAATCGCGGCAATCGCACTCGCGTAATGCTCATCACTGGCGGGCACAAACGTCGGCACCCAACTCGTCACGCCCTGCGACGCGAGAAATTCCGACACAATACCCAAACCCGCCGCCGTCGCATCCATAACGTCAATTCCGGCGGCGCCATGAATGTGAACATCAATGAAACCAGGCAAGAGTGTCGTGCCCGCGAGATCAATCTCTTCCGCGGCATCGAGAGAGTCACCAATCGCAGTGATCCGGCCCTCCTCGATCAGAACGCTTACCGCGTCTTCGCGATCCGGCAAAATCACACGCGCATTTTTAAGCAGCAGCCTGGTCATCATCAACAAAGCTGTGCCCGCAACGTCCTTACTAACGTGCGGGCACTAAAAGTACGACAGTTACGACGAGCTAGAACGTCAACTTCGCTCCAAGCTGAATCGTACGCGGATCGCGGACCGCATTCACCGTCCCGAAGGTAGCGGAGGTGATGGCGATTTTGCTCGTGCCGCTCAGATTCCTGAAGATGGTGTTGTTGAAAACATTGAAAGCTTCACCACGGAGTTGCAGGGCCACTCTTTCACCGAAGCGAATGTTCTTGAACAATGAGAAGTCGACTCGTTTCGTCGGCGGCCCATCGATGATCCCGCGTCCGGCGTTGCCCACCACGTTGGCTACTCCCGTACCACTCGTTGGGTTCGGCTGGAAGCAGGCCACGTTAAACCATTGCTCGAATGTGTGTAGCGCGTTCTCGTTTGGATCGCAAGTCACGTTCGGACGATTGCCGGCAACGAGTGCGGGGATGTTGCCGAGTCCCGCTGCATCGAAGTTGGTAGTTGGCGTAAAGCCGAGACCGGTTTGCAGGGTGACGATACCGGAGACTTCCCACCCACCGAGAAGGTTTCCAACCAGATCCGTACGCTTGTTGAAGAACGGTAGATCGTAAATGTAATTCGCTGTGAAAACGTGGCGCCGGTCGAGGACCGCACGGCCACGATCCAGGCGGTTGTTGAACGAGTTCTCAGGCGCGTCACTACGATCGCTGATGTTGTCCGTCAAGTTCTTCGACCAGGTGTACGCCACGTTGATTTGCGAGGCGCCGGTCAAGCGACGCTGTGCGAGCGCCTGCAAGCTGTGGTAGTTGGAGTTGAACTGAGGCGTAATCATGTTGATCGATCGGTAACCTCGGAAAGGCCTGATCTGATCGAGAATGTTCGATGACTGTCCACCCGTACCGCCGAAATATGTTCCCGCCACCTGACACGGAACGGTTGCGACATTGGGCGTCTGGAGCGTGTTTCCGCCACTTGCGCAGCGCGCGTTCAAGGCGAATCCGGGCGGCAGTTCATTCAGCTCAAACGCACCGATCAAGTGTGTGCCTTTAGAACCGAAATAACCGAGGCTAAACAGCGTGTTGGTCCCATACTGTTGCTGCCATTCGAGAGACCAGTGCTGCATGTATGGATCTTTCCAGTTCGTCTGTATCGCACGAACGCTGAACGGTGTATTTGACACGCCGACAACAACCGGAACACCGGTGGGAACTGGTTGGTCCAATCGCGGAGTTACTGCCGCACTTCCGGCCGAGATAGCACTGACTGTGAACGTCTCCTGGTACGGCGGATTAGTGCCGATATTCTGTTCGTAAGTTCCATTCAGCACCTGATCGTAGTACATGCCATAGCCCATTCGAATTGAAGTCTCGCCCTTTCCGAATGGATCCCAGGCGATGCCGAAGCGTGGCGCGAAATCACCCTTCGGCGCTTTCACGACATACTTGCCATACGGAGAAGCAGTCGGCGTGCAAAGACCGAGTGTCTGGAAGTTCTGGGCATTGACGATCAAGCCGTTGCAGTAAGAGCCCGTGCCGGGAACGCGATTGCCCGCGCCTGTAACCTGTGGTGCGGCCGCCGCGCTGAAGACAGACGGATCGAAGTTTGAGAGTCTGCCATTTTTATCCCACGGCGCACCGAAATAGGAGTAGCGAAGTCCATAATAGAGCGTCAGGTTTTGCCGCAGCTTGAACTCATCCTGAGCATAGGATTCAACTGTGAACTGGCGCAGGTCCGCAATGTAATCAAATTTCGCCTGACTGAACGTCACGTTGTTGCCGATCAGGAAGTTAGCGAAGGACTGGAAGGCAGCACGCCGCGTGGCGTTGGTTTCCTGTGTAGCTGCATTCGGAGCCAGCACGCTGGTCTGAACGCCGCTGTTTGGAGTCGTGTTGAGAAAGCCGCTGAACGCACCCGCATTGTTTCCGGCGAGAGCATTTTCATTCTTACGGTAGATGGAGTAAGTGCCTCCAAATTTCAGCGAGTGACGGCCCACCACCCAGCTCAGGTCGCCCGAGAAATTGTGCTTGTAAGAGAAGTTGTCGTAGTCGCCGAAAGTGGTGAGAGTGCTAAAACCATTTGCGGAAACCACGGGCACGAAGTCACGCGTCTTGGCGTATGCGAGCGGCGGCGTGATCGGAGAGTTGGCAAGGGCGATGGTGCCGATATCCGTGCTTTTGATTTGCCCATAACCATAATTCCATCGACCGACCACCACGACCTTAGGATTTATCACGTAGGTCGCCTGGAAACTGTGAGCTTTTCCGGGTGATTGAGTCTCAGTGGTCGACACTCCCGGCAAATTCGATCCCGAAGAAAAGATTGAGCTCGGATCCACAGTCGGGATCACGTCGTTCTCAAACCGGTAATACATCGACAGGGTATCCGAGACGGCATGATCCACTCTGATAATTTCCTGCCTGAAATCGAAGATTCCCTGTGCCGGGAAAATCAATCCGCGTGTTACGGGATCAGTCGGCGCGGGCAGTTTGTTGTAGATGAAATTGAGATATTGCTGTGCGACGGGATTGATCGCCACCGCTGAAGAGAGCGGCGTTCCCTTTGGGAGCACGCTGGAGCACGGCACGGTGCCGCTGGTCGCCGCTGTAAAGGCGCTCAGGCAGATATCGATCGGGAAAACCCCCTGACGCATTTGCAAATCAGGAACACCCGCGGGAGCTGTCAAAAGCGGATAGCGTCGATCCTTGCGCTGCTCTTCTGAAAAGAAAAAGTAAGTACGAGCGAGCTTCGAAAACCACTTGTCGCTAGCGCCCTCACCGAAGTTGGGGAAATAAACTGGTCCCGAGACAGTGAAGCCATAGTCGTTGTATCTAAAAGGAGCGCGTTTCGCCTTGCCGTTTGACTCACGTCCGAACGGAGGATTTGTACTACGATTTGAAATGAAGTCATTCGCGTTCAGAATGTCGTTCCGTACAAACTCGTAAGCAGAACCGTGAAACTCTTCGCCACCTCCACGGGTAACGACGTTGATTTGACCGCCACCGCTCCGGCCTGACTCGGCTGCGAACAAACTGCGCTGCACTTTGAATTCAGAAATCGAGTCGACACTCGGATACGCCTGGATCGTTATGTTCGAGCCACGATCCGTCACATCCGCGCCGTCAACCGTATAAGTGTTCTGCGCGCTCCGCGCTCCGTTGACTGCGATGTTCACAGTATTGGCCTGACCAGCGGGATTAGTGGTTCCCACGTAAACCTGATCCGCAAGGTCATTGGTCACGCCCGGTGCGAGAGTTATCAGTTGCACCCAGTTACGATTGTTGAGCGACAACTCGCGTGCCTGATCACCGTTGATGACTGTCGAGACAGTCGGTGTACCCAACTCCACCGCCACCGGATTCGCTTCGACAGTGACGACCTCCTCGACATTGCCGGCTTCCAGCGTCACGAGCATGGCGCGTCGCTGGCCTACGTCGATCTTGAGGTTGCTTTCGAGGTGCCTCTTGAAGTTCGGCGCTTCGACGGTGACGTCGTATAGGCCAACGTGCAGTTCACTGGCCGTAAAAGAGCCGTCGTCATCGGTTGAAGTTGTGCGTACTACAAGTTTCTTTGCACTGTCGGTGATGCTTACAGTTGCGCCTTTGACAGCGGCGCCGTTCGCATCTTTAACAGTTCCGCTAAGTACACCAGTAAGTTCCTGGCCGAACGCAGCGCCACTGAGCGCGAACAGAAGTGCCAGCAACGAGATAATGGTTTTGAGTTGAATGTGACGTTTCATGGGGTAATCCTTTTTAATGGGTTTAGTGGATGGCGCCCGCCGGCCGGTCTGGGCGTAGCAACGCATGGGCCGACGACGCTCTGGGAGAACCACAATTCACCTGTATTTTTCGCAAATCGAGCAAACGGTAGTTGTTGGAAAGAAGGTCGCGCTCGTAAATCGAGTCCCGGTATTTTTACACACAGTTCAGACATGCGCAACAGTAGGCCTAACGAATCTTCTCCACCGATTCCGCAGATTTCTGTGTGATCTGCGTAAGCTGTGGACGGAGAGCGACGCCTGGCCGGGCGGGCGTCATTTGATTGTTATCGATCACGGGCGCGCCGTTTACGATCACGTAACTGATGCCTAACGGATACTGGTGCGGCTTGTCGAACGTCGCCTGATCGATGATCGTGTTCTCATCGAAGATCACGAGGTCAGCCGCGAAGCCCTCGCGTATCAATCCGCGATCGCGAAAGCCAAACGTCTGCGCCGGCAGCGAAGTCATCTTCCTGATCGCGTCCTCGAGTGAGATTAGCTTCAACTCACGAACGTAGTGACCAAGCACGCGCGCGTTGTTGCCGTAACCACGCGGGTGCGGCACGCTCTCATCGATCTGACGCACGCCGCTGTCGCTCGCGATCATCGTGAACGGCTCCTGCATGATCCGCTTCACGTCGTCTTCACCCATGCCGTGATAGATCATCGCCGCGCCGCCCGCTTCGTACATCTCGAGCATCTGTTCTATCTGGCTGGTGACGTCGCTCTTCTTCTTTACTTCTTTCGTAATCTCGGCAATCGATTTGCCATTGAACGATTTGTCCGGTTCGTACGAAGCGACAACTGCAAACGAGTAGTCTTTGAAACCACTGCGCTTCAAAGCTTCTTTCGTATCGTTGATGGCGCGCTCGCGTGTTGCTTTATCAGCCAGTCGCTTCTTTGCTTCGTCGAGACCGCCGGCACGCAGCCACGAAGGCAGTCGCGAATCGAGCGACGTCGAACTGGCCGTGTACGCGTACTGATCGACTGTGACTACGAGCCCGCGGGCACGAGCTTCGCGCACGAGACCGAGCGTCATCGGACTCTGTCCCCAGAGCTTCTTGTTGCTGATTTTGAAGTGAGAGATCTCGACAGGCAGTCCGGCCTGCTCGCCGATCTGAATACTCTCGCGAATCGCGTCTGCAACCTTGTCGCCTTCGTTGCGCATGTGCGTCGCGTATAGCCCGCCGTAACGACCGGCAACACGCGCGAGCGCGACGATCTCGTCAGTCTTCGCATACGTTCCGGGAACGTAGATCAATCCAGTCGAGAGACCGACGGCACCGTCCTTCATTCCCTGCTCGACGATGCTCTCCATCTGCTTCAGCTCTTCGGGCGTGGGCTCGCGATCGCCGAGTCCCATCACTTTGCGACGAACAGAACCATGCGCGATGAGTGTTGCAAGATTGACGGCAAGCGGCTTCTCTTTTATGCGACCGAGAAACTGCGCGACGTCGGTTGTTGACGTTCCACAGTTTCCGGTGACGAGCGTGGTCACGCCCATGCGCACGAAGTTTTCCGCGGCAGGCTGGCTGTAGATCGATTCGACGTGCGTGTGGACATCGATAAAGCCCGGCGCAAGTATCTGCCCGCGGGCGGCGATAGTCCGAACGGCGGTCTCCGGTTTCAAACGGCCGATGCGCGCGATGCGACCGTCTTTGATGGCGACGTCCGCACGAAACCATGGATTGCCACTGCCGTCGACGATGCGTGCGTTAGTGATCAGGAGATCGTAGGAAGGCGCTGACGATTGAGCGTCGACAGCCACGCGCGCAAAGAGGAAGACCCCGAGCGCGAGCGCAGTCAACAGCACTGCTGCAGACTTAAAGAAGAGACTCGTTTTCACTGCTGCCAGCTTGGTCCGTTATTTCTGAGTTTGCCCTGATACGAAGACGCTGATTATAGGCTGAACGGTGGAATAATAGAAGCTAAATGTTCTTATCTGTTTGATAAGTATGGCTGATAAGTCGTTGCAGAAAAGCTCGCGGAGCGAGCGACAGCATAAAGCCTGCGAAGCAGCTCGCGAAGCGAGCGACAGCATAAAGCCTGGGGCGCAAGCCCCAGGATCACGAAACAAAATAAATGTTGAGCCCGTGAAACGGGCGACAGCGCATCGATGCGTTGAGCTGTCGCCCGCTCCGCGGGCTCAACGTGTTTTTCAATTCGCATCCTGGGGCTGGCGCCCCAGGCTTTATGCTGTCGCCCGCTCCGCGGGCTTTGTTGAAAGAAACACGCCAAAAAAACTTGACGCCAAATCGCGCAGGGATATACTGCCGCCATCGCAATCTGAACTTGCTTTCCGGCGTTGCGGTGGTCCCGACCGCTCCTTCCAACGTCGCTTGCAAGCGGTTAACGCTCAGTTGTTTTCCCGTCTCCGTTAACAACCAATAGGAGGTCTCTCCATGCGTTCAACTCTTCTACAACTATTCGTAGTTGTCCTCGTCGCCGCCTGCCCGTATACGGCGACCGCACAAACCAGCACATCTCGCATCACCGGCCGTGTCGTCGACGCGAAGCAAGCATCGATTGCCGGCGCTTCAGTCACGATCACAAACGAAGCCACTGGCGTCACCCATACACAAACAACAACCGAAGCAGGCGTCTACGCCTTCGAGGCGCTTCCCGTCGGCGATTACACCGTCACGGTCGAACAGAACGGATTCAAGAAATTTTTGAAAACCGGAAACCATCTCGAGGTCAACAATCCGTTGACGGTCGACGTGACCCTCGACATCGGACAGGTTTCAGAAATCGTGACTGTCCAGGGCGGTCCGGAACAGTTACAAACAGCAAACGCAACCGTGGGCAACGTGGTGGAGCAAAAGGCGATCGAGACCTTGCCACTAAATGGCCGTAATCCGTTGACGTTGCTGGTGCTCGAACCCGGTGTGGTGCAACGCTCGTTCGGCGGCGCCGGATCGGGTGTGCACGTGAACGGCTCGCGTGATCGTGCTTACAACGTAACGATCGACGGAATCGAGGCGAATGAATCGAGCGTGCCCAATCCGGTTTCAAATCTTTACCGCATCACGCCCGACAACACGGCTGAATTCAAAGTCACGACCAACAACGCCACTGCCGAAGAGGGCCGGAATAGCGGCGCATCGATCTCGATCGCTACCCGCAGCGGCTCCAGCGACTTTCACGGGAACGGTTTCTACTTCCTTCGCAATGAAGCCCTCAACGCGAATGAGTGGTACGCGAATGCCCAAAATGCTCCCAAGCCTCTCATCAGGCTGGGTCAGTTCGGTGGTGACCTGAGCGGTCCAATCAGAAAGAACAAAACCTTCTTCTTCGGAAGCTACCAGTACAATCGCGTCGATTTCACGCAACCGATCGATCAAACGTTCGGGTTTCCGGTCGTTTACACGAACGAAGCACGCAACGGTATTTTCCGTTACTTCGTTCCGGACCCGGCCAACCCGCTCGTGATTGGCGGCACAACGATCACTCGCAACTCAACGCTGCTCGTCAATCCAACCACGGGCGCGTTGCTCGTACCGTTGTGTGCGACAGCGACGTCGCTTCGTTGCATTCGCACCTACAACGTTAAAGACCCGACCAATAACACTGCCGCAAGACCGATCGACACAACAGTCGGTGGCTTGATGACTGCTTACCCATCGCCAAACAACTTTGCTGCGGCGGGTGATGGTCTGAACACAGCAACCTTCCTCTGGAACCCGCCGACTGCGATCAGGGGTCCGGCAATCAACATTCGCGTCGATCATAACTTCAACACGAACAACAGCATTTTTGTCCGCTACCTATGGTCTGACTACAACACTCTGAAAGGCGATCCATTGAATGGCAGACCGCAGGTCTATCCCGACAATCCGCCGCTCGGCGAAGTATTTCGTCGCACTTCAAACCTCGCGATTGGCTGGCGCCGCGTGTTCTCGCCGCGCGTTGTCAACGAGTTCACCGCCGGCTACGGTCGCTTCGGTTTCCTGTTCACGCAGGGCGAGGCGAATCCTTTGTGGCCCGATGTGCCACCATATGATTTCAACACCGTCAGCGAGCCGTATATCAACACGCCACGAACCGCGCGCTGGGTGACCACGCCGCAGGTGCTCGACAATTTGAGCATCCTCAAAGGCTCGCACGTGTTTCGACTCGGCCTGAATTTCCGCTTCTACCGCCACGTGGACCAACGCGGCCAACCGGGCGGTATCAACGTCACGCCTGCGGTGACTTTCTCGGCGACGACGCGCCCGGCGTTTCTCGGCACGACCGGTAACTCGGGTTTCCGAGTCGCTTCGAACATCAACTCGACCGACCAGACGCTGCTCGGAAGCCTTATCAATAACCTCTACGGTTTGCCGGCTTCGATGAACCAGGTGTTCATCTCAAATCTTAAGGACGATGCGTTTCTGCCGTTCAGGATTGGAGATGAGATCACGTTGTATGCCGAGAAACACAATCTCGATCAGTACAACTTCTTCTTCCAGGACGAATGGAAAGTAACTCCGAATCTCACTTTGAATTACGGCGCACGTTGGGAGATCAATCCGCCGGCAAACACATCGCCGCAGTCGAACGTCTTCGTTGCCGCGACGCCGATTGCCGGGACGCCTTTGCCTGGAACGCCGGTCGTTAATCAACCGGGCGCTGTGAGTTTCGTTCCGGCAGATCACTGGTACGAAGGCGACTTCAAGTGGGCCATTGGGCCACGCTTCGGCCTCGCTTACAGTCCTGATTACAAATCCGGTTTTATGCGCAGCCTCTTCGGAGAGAGCGGCAAGAGCGTGATCCGGCTCGGTTACGGCATCGCGTTTGACACTATCTCGTCCTTCCAGGTCACCGCAGCGGCAGGCAGAATTCCGGGACTGGTGCAGAGTTGTACGACCTCGTACAACGCAACCGCCGGTGCGTTTACGTCGATCACTGCCGGCTGTGTGAACTCACCTGATATTAACAAGACGGTGGCGGGCGGTTTCCCGACGCAATTGCCGGCGCCGTCTGTAAAACCATCGTCGTTGTTGACGCCGCCGCAACAGCTCAGAACAAACTCACCGCCGATCACCGTCTTCGCTCCCGAGATGCAATTGCCGACAGTTCACGAGTGGAACATCGGTATTCAACGCGAGCTGCCGTGGGGACTGGTGGGCCAGGCTTCGTATATCGGACGTCGTGGCGAGCACTTGTTCATGGCGTACGACATCAACCAGGTCAATCCCGATTCGATCATTCCTTCGTTCCTGATCATGCAACAGAACCGGGCGAAGGGCTGCAATCCCTCCGGTACCGGTTGCCCTGCAAATGTAACTGGCGTTGCGCCGCCGTTGCTCAATCAGTTGCAAACGCAAGGCGGGTTGACCGCGGCTGCGGCGACGAGTTTTCTCAATTCGACGACGACGACCAGCGAGTTGGACATCAACGGCGCCGGCAGTTTCGCGCGACGCATCGAAGACAACACCCTCGGACTCAAGCTCAGACCTAACCAGCAGTTTGCGCTGATTACATATCTCGACAACAGCGGTGATTCGAATTATCACGCCGCGCAATTCACGCTGCGACGCCGCTTCAGCACGGGTCTCGGTCTGTCGATGGCGTACACGTTCGGCAAGTCGATCGATAACCAATCGGTCGATCCGGTCGGTGCTGCATCCGGTGGTGGTCTATCGACAACCAACTCGCGCACACCGACAGACATTCGCGACTTCCGTGAGGAGCGCGCTCGATCAGACTTCGATCGTACGCACGTCTTCACGGGTGCGTCGGTGTGGGAAGTGCCCATCGGCAAAGGTCGACGCTTTCTGAGCAATGCACCGGGATTTGTGAACCAGATACTCGGTGGGTGGACCATCAACACGATCTACACGCAGATGTCTGGTGAGCCGTTCGCCGTTCGCAGCGGATCCTTTACTTCAAACGGTAGTCATGAAGGACGTGCCGGCGTGCAAGGTCCGGTGTCAGCACAGCTTCAGGAGCTGCCGGGATCGCCGCTCGCAGGTCCGGTGTTGTTCAAGCCGGTGAATCCGCTTACTTGCGGCGTCGATCTGAGCCAGGCGTTCTGTATTCCGGCTCCGGGTCAGAACGGCGCCGGCCGGAACATCTTTACCGCACCGGGCTACTGGAACGTGGATTTTGGTTTTATCAAGTTCTTCCAGGTAAACGAGCGTGTGAAGATTCAGTTCCGGACAGAGATGTTCAATGCATTCAACCACACGAACTTTGATAACCCGCGCGACGCATCAACGGGCTC
>DASYFE010000193.1:0-1614 GCA_036498585.1 Pyrinomonadaceae bacterium
CGCCATTCGGTAATTCCTGTACGCCACACTCCTGAATATATTGCTTCTGTCGCGCGAGCTCGTTGCAGCGCGCTTCAACGACGCCAGGATCTTCTTCGAGACCAGCCGCAAGCGCGGGCGTTGAAAACTCAACTCCAGCGACACTCGCTGCTTCCAGAGTTCTTTGCGTGTCCGGATCGAGGCTGTCTACATGCCGCTCGATCATCTGCTTGATATTGTCAGGCACGCCGAGCTCGACATTCGCCAGATCGACGTCCAATACCCACCTGTCGTCGCGCTGCAAGATCAGTCGCGACTCGAGCAGGTAATTCGCTGCATTCACCATAAACAGCGGATTCCCATCCGTGCGTTGATGGATCAATCCCGCGAGGCCCGCGGGAAAGCGATTACCCGGAAACCTGACCGCGAGATAATCGTAAACCGCCGCTTCAGTCAGGTATTCGAGCGGCAACTCTTTACACAACTGCTTCGCCAGCAACTCCTGCTTAACTGCTTTCAGTGGATGACCACTCACGATCAGCTCAACGTTCCGAAAAGTCCCGATCAACATCAGGTGCGCGCGCTGTCGACGCGTGGCGAGATACGAGATCAGATCGAGTGTTGAGTAATCACTCCAGTGCAGGTCTTCTAAAATGAGGACGAGAGGCATATCGACCGTGAGCGCCTCCAACGCCTCGCCCATCTCTCGCAGCATTCTTTCGCGCGTCGCACCCGATACGTCGCGGCTCAACTCTTCGCGCTCTGCCAGACTCAACAACGAAGGCATCTGCAACAGCCACATCGGCGCATGCGCGCGCACGACGTCTGCGACTCTCGGCTCCTCGCGGCAAAGTCGTCCGATCGCTTCGAGAACCGGCAGATACGCTTCGCCCGTTCCGTATTGTTCCAGACACTGTCCGCGTCCGACACGAATCGATCCGTCAGCAGGAATCGTTCGTGCGAACGCGTCGACGAGGGCGGTCTTCCCGATGCCTGCTTCCCCGGTGATGAAACCGATTTGACGGTCTCCGCGCATCATCCGGTACAGCCAACGATGCATTCGCGCTAATGCCTGGTCGCGGCCAACCACGCCGGTATAAACAAAAAAGGCGCCGGAAAACGCGCTGTCCTGAAACGGCGGCTCCGGTTCCTTCTTCGGTTCCGGTGCGATCTCTCCAATGAAGCGATAGCCGCGCCGGTGTGAAGTTTCGATATAACGGGGCGATTTGGGATCGTCCTCGAGCGCCTCTCTTAACTGCCCCACGGTGACTTTGAGCACGGCGTCGCCGACAAACGTCTCCGGCCAGACGGCGTTCAGGAGCTCATCTTTGGTAACGAGTTGTCCCGATCGATTGAGCAGGTAGTTGAGTAGGGCAAAAGCCTTCGGCCTGATCTTGATTTCTTCTGAGCCCCGCCAAAGGCACTCATTAACGAGATCGAGGGAAAAGCGATCGAAAACTATGCGCTTGTCGTTCACGGTCAGGCTCACGTTTGGACCATTCTCCTCTTCTGTTTGGTAGATGGCAAACAAGGCGGGGGACGTAGGCTTCATCGATCTGCTCGCACGCATGGGCTGCCAGGTTCAAAGCACCCAGGGTCTAGCGAGCACAAGCACGATTGAAGTGCGCGGCGGCC
>DASYFE010000194.1:0-17251 GCA_036498585.1 Pyrinomonadaceae bacterium
AACCAAACCGCTCCAATAGCAATGACGAGCGACAATGCGGCCCAGATAATGAAGACGCGCACCGGGCGGATCTCTTCAACCGTCGCGATGCCGTAACTTACCAACAGCGACCCGAGTAATCCAAGAATAATGAAGCCAAACTCAAACAGTTGGACCACGTTCGGTGCGAGACCGGGCACGCCCCAGCGCGGCTCCCCAAGAAAACCCACAGCGGTTTGGACAACGGGAATGAATGTGAACAGGCCCGTAAAGAAATGAAAACCAAAATGCGCCAGCCAGATTCCGAAGCCGAGCGGCGCCAGTGAATACGCGTAACGAACGGCTATCGACAGCAGCGGCTTTCCACTATTGCCCCACACGCGCGTCAGCCATGCCGCGATCCCGATCAAAACCACCGGCTCGATGAGCAGGAACAGTGCGAAGACGAATGCGAGTAGCGGCAGCTCATAATGAATGCCGAAGGTTCTTGAAAGCCACTGCTCGAGTGCATAAACCGGACTCACCATTCCAAACGCGTTCAGCAAAGCCCCGAACGTGAACACGATCGTGAGCGCGGCGAGGTCTTTGCGCTTCGACAGGAACCCAATGCCGGATCGCACCGGATCGCTAGTCAGTTCCGCTGCTGGAACGCGACTCATTATGCCGACGTTGTCGTGCGGACACGCCTGCACGCAGTCGAGACAAAAAGTGCAATCGAGGTTGCCGGTCTTGCGTGGTTGAAACAGTGCGAGCTCACAACCACGCTGAATCACTACCAACGGCGCCGCCACCTCACGCACGCCACGTATACAGTCTTTCGTCGCGCAACTAGCACAGACGTCTTGATCGCGAACCGTGACTTCGAGTGGCGATGCAGTGGCGGCGACAAAGTTAAACTGTCCGATCGGGCAGACGAATTTGCAGAACGTCGCGTGTTTGAAAATCGAATCGATCACGAGCGCGCCGGCGAAGTATGTAATGATTAGCCACGCGGTCCACCACGGCGACGCCCACAGATCGAGCCACTCGTACACAAAAAGCATCGCCACGAATAAGCCGCTCGAAAGCCACTTGTTGCGCAGGGCGCGTGGCCAGTTTCGCACCGGGCGCACAAACTTGCGCACGAGATTCCGAACGAGCATGAACGGGCAGGCGAGGCAGAAGAAGTTTCCCGCGAAGAGAAGAACGAGCACGAGCGCGCCGCGAAAGTGTACCCACGTAAAGGTCGTAGCGAGGTTCTTGGGCGCGAGCTGCGGCCCGAATAGCCCGTGCACGATCATCGCGGCGCTAATTACGAAAACAGGGATTTGAAACAGAGTGCGTGCGTGGCGCTGCTTGAGCAGGCTGCCAATGACGGGAACGCGCAACAGATCGAATTGACTACTACTCAGGCTGGTGCAACTCCCTTGATTTCAAACTGGCGCTCCAACTTCACGCCGTCGGGCAAAGTCAGGTGAACGAGGATAATCCAATCTCCGGCCATCGAGAGCTCCATGTTTGCACGATACTCGCCGGGCACGACTTCTAATGTATCAGCGAATACCGGCGACATTCCGGCGTGCGACATGTTCCCTTCCAACCTGACTCGAGCCCCCATTACCGGCTTTCGTGAAGCGCTTGTTACCCGAAGGGCTATGACCACGTGGCCGGCGCGCGGAGGTTGCGGCAAGACTTCATGCGCGACAAAGACTTCCTGTGACGACTGACTTCTACAACTTATAAAACCAGCGACGAAGAGGCACAAAAGGCACAAAAGGCTAACCTTATTTGTGCCTTTTGTGCCTCTTCGTGGCATTTGCGCTTTAAGCCGCGACTGCCCGCAGCGGTTCGCGATGCAAAGCGCAGCTACACGCCGCAATCTCTTCTCCCTTTGGCGGAAACAGGTGGTAGTACATCGCGATCACCATCGGAATAAACACAACCGCGTTGTAGAAGAGATGTATCTCGACTCGAAACTTCGGAAAGAATGTTTGCAGAAAACTGATCGGCACTGGGGAGCCAAACCAGTAATGATGCGTCAGCGCCTGCCACTGTAAAACCGCATGCTCGATGTGATGCCAGAACTGAATCACGAGCGCGATCGTCCACCATTTACGCGAGGTTCCAGTGAAGCCTTTCCTCAGTGTCCAAATTCCAATGAGCATCACGATCGCATAACCGTAGTGCAGCACTTCGGAGCTCACGAGCCACGGGAAGAACAGACCGAGAACGCCACCAGCGCGCGGACGCGGCCAGCCCAGCACGTAAATCTGGTAAGCCTGCGTCAGATGCTCAGCCCAATGCGCGAGGACGATGAACGTAAAAGCATTGAGTGCGCGTTTATGCCAAACGTTATTCAGCTTGTCGTAAAAACTATAATCGGCGGAGCCAATCCGCGCGGGGTGTGCGGCTGCTGACATCACGATCTCCGTATTTATTGATGTAATAATCCGCGGCTAAACTGAGTCGAGCAATCTTATGACGGGTGATGCAACTAAGTAAAGCTCGTTGTTATTGTGGCGCGGCTTCTTCGCCGAAGTTTTTGGCGAGCGACGTGAGATACGAGTCGATCGTCGACGTCTGTCCGAAGACGTAGCGCGACATGAACCGGAAGAGGACGTTTGAGACTTCACCGTCTTCGCGGATCGTCACACGCGTACCACCGTTCTCAGGCGTGAACGAGTAGGTCCACTGGCCTGAATAGCCGAGATCGGTATCCCGGATACGCGTCACCATTCGTTGCGCGGGAACATCTTCGACCAGCTCATAGTTGACGGTCCCGTGTTTCCCCTCTTCACGAAAGTAGACTGGTGTTTCGACTTCGATCCGTTTCACATCCGCGCGCCATTTCGGTGCTGAGCCGAAGTCACGCACGACTGCATAAACATCCTGCGGAGAACGATGCAAAAGAATCGAGCGCGAAGCGACGTGCGCTTTCGGCAACATCGATCCGATCAGCGCCATAACTCCCGCCAGCAGCAACACTCCGCCGACAATTCCTACGACGATAAAGATCAGGAGCTTCATTTGTCTTCCTTATCATATAACGTCAGACAGGATTACAGGATTTACATGATTTGCAAGAAATCTTGTTAATGCTGAAATCCTGTACTCCTGTCTAACGACTACTTGCGCTCTGCCTCGCACTAACGTAAAAAGTCTCCAGTGGCCGAATTTTCCCCCGGAGCTACGCTTTCCCATTATCGCATCATCAGTAAAATCGGTGCGGGCGGAATGGGTCAGGTGTACCGGGCGCAGGACACCGAACTGGATCGCCCTGTCGCTCTGAAGTTTCTCTATACGGAGCTGGCCGCTCACCAAAACCGTCTCAGCCGCTTCATTCTGGAAGCGAAAGCCGCATCAGCTCTCAATCATCCAAACATTCTCACCGTCTACGAGATCGGTCGCGCCGAAGGCCTGACTTTCATCGCCACGGAGTTCGTCGAAGGCGTCACTCTCCGCCACTACGTGCGACGCGATATGAAGCTGATCGAGATAATCGATATCGCAATTCAGATCGCTTCCGCACTCGTTGCCGCACACGCCGCGGGCATCGTTCATCGCGACATCAAGCCTGACAACATCATGGTTCGCAAGGACGGTATCGTGAAGCTGCTCGACTTCGGCCTCGCGAAGCTGACGGAGCGCGGAGAATTGTCGTCGGGACCGGAAGAGACAACAGTCGCCCTGGCGAAAACGGAGCCGGGCACGATGCTGGGCACTGTTACCTACATGTCACCGGAACAGGCCGCGGGAAAAGAGGTTGATGCACGCTCCGACATCTGGAGCCTCGGCGTCGTGCTGTATGAAATGGTGACGATGCGCGCGCCGTTCGATGGGGCTTCGAAGAGTCATATCATCGTCGCGATTACGGATCACGAGCCGCAGCCGGTAAGTGACTTTACGCCCGACGTGCCGGAGCCGTTGGAATACATCATCGCCGAAGCGCTCACGAAAGATCGCGAGGAACGCACCCAAACGGCGAGAGAGATGCTTGGCAAGCTGCGGCGATTGAAGCAGCGGCTCGAGTCGGGCGGCTCGATGTCAGACTTCAGCCGCTCGTACTCATCAATCGCACCGACGATCTCACGAACGTCGAAACAAACCACGTTGCGTGAATCTGCAAGAACACGATCGGGCTCTATGGCAGACACGCAAACGATTTCTATTCAGCCACGCCGGATCACAAAACTTTCCATAGCAGTGCTCGTGCTGGGTTTGATCGTCATCAGCGCTATCGCCTTTGCTTTTTACAAGTTCTTCACGCGGCCGAAAGAGATTAGGCCCGCCAAGATGACCGCGCTGACAACCGGCGGGAAGATTAACGGCGAAGACATCAACGGCCAGGTGTCGATCTCTCCCGACGGCAAATACGTCGTCTGCGCCGCCAACGATTCCAAGCAGCAGGCCAGTTTGTGGATCCGGCAGATCTCGACAAGCAGTCTCGTGCGAATCGTTCCGCCTGAGAATGGCGCCTTTCTGGGCACGACGTTTTCTCCTGATGGCGAGATGATCTACTACGTCGCCATGCTCGAGAGAACTAACTTCGTACCGACGCTGTATCGCATTCCCGTGCTCGGTGGCACGCCCGCAAAAATTCTCGATCGTGTTTACAGCCCTGTTGGTTTTTCTCGCGACGGAACGCAGTTCGCTTTTGTGCGGCGGAATCAGAACGACATGTCGTTGATGGCGGCCAGGACAGATGGCGGCGGAGAACCACGGACGATCGCTGTCGCCAAGCAGCCGAACGGATTCTCCACTGCAGGCCCGTCATGGTCTCCTGACGGAAAGCTGATAGCCGCCGGCATGTTCAATGGAACCGGCCCAGGCTACTCGACAGTGGTAAAAGTTCCGGTCGAAGGCGGGAATCCGGAACCGATCGGCACCGAGAAGTGGGCGAGTGTCGGTCGAGTGCTCTGGCTTGCAGACGGGAGTGGGATGATCATTACGGCGCAGCCTGAGTTCTCGTCAATCGGAACACAGGTGTGGCTGCTTCCCTACCCTGACGGTCCGGCGCGGCGAATCACGAACGACCTGAATGGTTACGGAGAAAACAGCGTTGGGCTCACGGCGGATTCCGGCACTATTGCCACGATCCAGCAGGTAAACGCGAGCAGCATCTGGATCACGGCGGTGAACGAAGATGAGAGTCGCGCGCGCCAGATCGTGAAAACCAATCTCGCTGACACAGTGGCGTGGACGCCTGATGGAAAAGTTGTTTTCGCGAGTCGCACGGGAGAAAACTGGGACATCTGGATATCAAACGCCGATGGGTCAGACGCGAAGCCACTCAGCACAGACGCTTTCATCGATCACGAGCCGTCGGTTTCTGCCGACGGCCGTTATGTCGTTTTTCAATCCAATCGTTCGGGCGGGCGCAACATCTGGCGTGTCGACCTCGATGGCAACAATCTGAAACAACTGACCGAGGGCAACTACGTCGATTCGTATCCGGTTTGTTCTGCCGACGGCCGGTCAGTGATCTTTGTGTCGCAGCGCTCGGGAATAGCGGCGATTTGGAAGGTCGGCATCGATGGCGGAGCGCCGGTGCAGTTAACCAATCGTCCTTCTCAATTGCCGTCGATCTCGCCTGACGGCAAGCTGATCGCGTATTTCTATGCGGACGAGCAGGCAAACAATCAACCTAAGCTGTCGATCATTCCGATCGAAGGTGGTGAACCGGTCAAAACTATCGATCTTCCGCGTTCGGTTCAGCCGCTGGCGTTTGCGTGGCTGCCTGACGGCCGATCGGTGGCTTATCTCGACAACAGCTCAGGAATTTTCAACGTCTGGAGTATCCCGCTTGACGGCGGCGTTCTGAAGCAGTTAACTAACTTCAAATCAGATTTCGTCAACAGTTTTTCCATCTCGCGTGATGGCAAGATTGCGGCATACCGAGTTTCCGCGACGAGAGACATCGTCCTGATCAAAGGTTTCCGATAAGAAAGTAGTGATTTCTCTGCGGCCCTCTGCGTATCTTTGCGTTCTCTGCGTTAATGGGCTATTTCAACGCAGAGGCCACAGAGATACGCAGAGCGCCGCAGAGAAAAAATTACTTTGCAGGCGACTATTTTGGACGCGTTTTACGCGTAACCCTGTAGACCAGCTGTTCCACAAACTCCCAGCCTCTCCCCTGTGTGACAGTGAAAGGAGACCCAGATGAATCAAAAAGAATGGACCATCATGATCTACATGGCGGGTGACAACAACCTTGCCGTGGACATGGCTTACGCCATGGAGCAGATAAAAAGCGTGGCGGCGTCAGGCGCCGATAGCCCGAACCTTTTCGTTTACTATGACGGCAACTCGCCCGCGATACCGACCCTTTACTGCGACTTCTCCGAACCCGGAAAAGCTCGCTACGTCCGGTCATACAAAGTTCCGAACAAGACCTATCACGTTCCGAAGAAAGAAAACGAGAACGCCGCGAACCCGCGCTCGATCCTTAACTTTGTCGACTGGTGCGTCAATAAAGTCGAGGTCGAGAACAACGGCGAGATCACGTTCGGACGCCGCGCGCAGAAATATGCGCTGATATTTTCCGGGCACTCGCTCGGGTTTCAGGACATCGGATTGTTCAAAGACGAGACGTCCGGCAGGTCGATGAAGATGACGGACTTCTACGACATGCTTCAGGCGCTCATCAGCAACAAAAAGGATCTACAAGCGCTGGCTGAGGTAAATAACTGGCTGGACGACGATCAGAAGGTTGAGAACGAGCTGCTCGGTCAGAAGCTCGACCTCCTCGGTTTCGATAGCTGCGTCATGGGAATGCTCGAGGTGGGGTATCAATTCAACCTCGTTGCGAAGACAATGATTGCGTCTGAAGGCAGCGTTCCGAGCGCGGGTTGGACTTACGCGAAGATCCTCGGATCGTTAGGACGTGAACAATGTCGCAATCTCGACACCCGCAGTGTGGCGGAGATGTTTGTGAAGGAGTTTATTCACAGCCAGGACTCGTATACGGTCGGCGGCGTGTCGGTCGACATGGCTGCATGGGATCTGGGTCGCTTCGATAATCTGGCTGATGCGTTCGACGAGCTCGCTGAAGCGCTGATTCAATGCTTCAAAGATCCGAAGAGTCGCATCTATCGTCAAACTGAGCGCGCGATTCTGCACGTACATTGGAAGTGCCAGTCGTACATGTACGATCAGAATGTCGATCTGGGCGACTTCTGTGAGCTGCTCGATCGCGAGTGTGGACTGATCGTTGACGAGCTCGGCGGTGATGAAGACACAGAGGCCCTGAAACGAGTACAAAAGGAATGCCGCAGTGTTTTGAAGCAACTTCAGAAGGCGGTAATTCTCGGTGGCTATAGTGGTGGCGGTTATCAGTACTCGAATGGTGTCTCTGTATTCTTCCCTTGGTCGCGTGATGCGTATGAAGTGTCGCGGAAGAACTACGAGACGCTGTTTTTTGCGAAGGACGTAAAGCGAGAACGATTGTCGTGGAGCGATTTTTTGAAGAAGTATCTCTACCAGGTCAGTCTGCGTAAGTTTGAAGCGCCGTTGGAAGATGTTCCCACTGGAGCCAGGTACCGGTACTACTCAGGCGTTGCTTTTGACGAGCGTCCGAGAGCAGTCGCGGCTGGTAATGGAAGCGCGAATACGAAGATCGCGGGCCAGGAGGGTACAAGGATCGCGGGCCAGGAAGGAACGAGAATCGCTGGTCAGGAAGGGACAAGAATCGCTGGTCAGGAAGGCACAAGAATCTCCGGTCAGGAAGGAACGCGGATCGCGGGTCAGGAAGGCACCAGGCTGGCTGGCGGTGGCGCGGGGACGTTCTTCCAAAGCATGCGTCTATTCAAGAACGTTGAGAGTCGTTGGGACATTTCCGGCTTCACGAAGAAACCTGACGAAACAGATCGTCCTTTAAGCTCGAACGCGAAGGCAGGTTCCACCAATACATGAACCCGGCAAATCAGAACAATCCACAAACCGAAATCGAATTGAGAATTCGCACGTTGCGGACGCTCTGGTTTGCTCTTCTTGGGAGCATTGGCATTTACTATGGATTTACGCTTGTTGTGGAACGAAGGGAAGGACTCGAATCGAATCCTTCCCTTTCGCTTTCATTGATGTGCGTGGCAATGCTGATGGTAGTGGTTGCCTTCGTGATCAAAACCAAATTGTTAAGCAAGGCCGTGGAACAACAGAGCACAGGAATGGTCCAGCAGGCATATGTCGTGACCTGGGCGATCACCGAAGTCGCCGCGCTACTCGGCCTGATGGATTTTTTCCTAACGAATGATCGTTACTATTTCGTGCTCCTCATCATCGGGGCGCTCGGGGTGCTGTTTCACTTCCCGCGCCGCGAGCATGTAGTAAACGCGGCGTTCAAGAACGCGGTCATGTAGCCATAAAAAGGCACAAAAAGCACAAAAACTTTAAGACTACTTTGTGTCTTTTTGTGGCTAAATACTCCCCAGTAATACTCGGGGGGTGGTTTTATGCACATCGTCAGAAAAGCCGCAGTAGGGTCGCTTCTCCTCATCCTTCTCGCGTCAATCAACATAGTCGCAAATACAAAAGCTAAGAAACGTGACGCAGGTCCGCTCAAGCGATCCGAATTGAAAGAAGCAGAGACTCGCTTGTACGAAATGGGCTACCGCGGCAAACAAGCACTCGTTACATTTCAAAAATGGGAAGAACGGAAGATTACTGGTCGTCTCACACGCGCAGAGTTGGAGGCGATTCGCAACGCGACTCCGCCACGCCCGAAAGACGCAGGCTACAAGCACGTCGAAGTCGACCTCGATCGACAAGTGCTCCTGTTGACGGATGACGATGGCGAAGTGAAGACAATCCTTCCTGTGTCAACAGGCAGCGGCAAGCATTACAAAGAAAAGCGCATGAGCGGCCTTGCTTATACGCCGAGAGGCCGGTTCAAGATCTACAACAAGCTTGAAGGCTGGAGAAAATCACCTCTCGGATTGCTCTACTATCCCAATTACTTCAGCGACGGCCTGGCCATTCACGGCAACCCTGAAGTTCCTCACTCGCCGCAGAGTCATGGCTGCGTTCGGATTCCGATGTGGGCGGCGAAGGAAATGAGCGAGCAATTATCAATCGGCACGATCGTGCTTATCTACGACGATCAGTCATTCGTTTCCGCAAAAGACTGGATTCAATGATCTGTGTAGACTAGTCGGATGGTTCCTGTCTCGATTCTGGATCTCGTCCCGGTGATCCTTGGTGAAACTCCACACGAGGCGCTGCGGAAGAGTCTTGACCTTGCACAGCACGCGGAGGCGTTTGGTTACAAGCGCTACTGGGTCGCCGAGCATCACAACATGACCGGCATCGGGAGCGCCGCAACGTCAGTGGTGATCGGTTATCTCGCTGGCGGCACAAAGACGATACGAGTGGGTTCTGGTGGTATCATGTTGCCCAATCATCCGCCGATGGTGATTGCCGAACAGTTTGGCACACTCGAATCACTTTACCCCGGCCGGATTGATTTGGGCCTTGGTCGCGCTCCCGGAACAGACGCACGAACGTTGCGAGCACTGCGTCGCGATCCCGCGCATGAGGCGAGCTTTCCGCAGGACGTTTTAGAGTTGCGCCAATTCCTAGCACCGGCGGAATCCGGACAAGCTGTGCGCGCAGTTCCTGGCGCCGGCACTGAAGTTCCGATTTGGATCCTTGGCTCGAGCACCTTCGGCGCAGAACTAGCCGCCAGGCTTGGGCTGCCTTACGCTTTCGCCTCACACTTCGCGCCTGATGCCCTCTTAGTCGCGCTTGATATCTATCGCAGACAGTTCAAACCGTCGAAGCAGTTGGATCATCCGTATGCGATGGTTGGCGTCAACGTCGTTGCTGCTGATACCGATGAAGAGGCGCGACGTTTATTCACAACTGTCCAACAATCCTTTACCAACCTTGTCCGCGGCGCCGGTGGTAAACTGCAACCGCCAATCGACAACATCGACGACTACTGGAATTCCATCGAGAAGCATCATGCTTCACGCATGTTGAAGTATTCGATCGTCGGTTCTGCAGAGACAGTGCGCAGAGAATTGGAAGGGTTTGTTGAGTTAACGAAAGCAGATGAGTTGATGGTCGTGACCAGCATCTACGATCACGCGGCGCGTATACGCTCATATGAGATCGTTGCCGAGAGTTTAAAGATGCCGGTGCGAGTGTGAAGCGACACTTGTTGTGGCGCTACACACCGGGTCTTTGTACAAAAAGTTCTTGTTCTAAGGATTTCTCTGTGCAACCTCTGTGTCTCTGTGGTGTTGTTTTACTCGGAATTCATCAACCACAGAGACACAGAGGACACTGAGGTTGCACAGAGAAGAGTGCGCTTGAGACTCTTTGCAAACCTTACACCGGCTATTGTCGAAGCAACGACTCCAGCTCTTTCGTCGCTTGTTCAATCGCGCGTTTTGCGACTTCAACTGTCTTCATCGCTTCGTCAACTTCCGTTGCTACGCTCCTGGCGCGCCGAGATGCGTCGCTCAAGGCGGCAGTTGCTTTCTCCAGGATCTTCTCGGCTTCTTTCACATCCGCGTTCGCCTTTTTCTGGGTTGACTCCAGACTCTGCACCCGGGCGCGCGCTTCACTCAAAGACTTCTTCGCGTCCTGCAATGTGACTTTCGCGTCGGCGATCTTCGCCCGGCGAGCTTCTTCGAGCCGGCGTACATTCGCTCCTGTCGTAGACTTTCGCGCCGGGCTAATCGGCTCATCAATCTGTTCCGTTACCGCAACACTCGACATCAACGACGCGAGTGAGTCAAAACTCGGCGGATCCAGGTCCTGCGTCAGGCGTCCCGGTGTTGGGCCATCAGAATGCAGTGCGTGGGTTGACAGAGCTTCGAGCGTAGTGGTCACGCGACGCAATGTATCTAGCGACGGGTTACTACCAGCATCGCGCAACAATTCTTCCGCCAGATCTGACAAGTGGACCAGCGCCTCGCGTCGTGCGTCGAGCGAATCGCGCACACTCGCAACCTTGCCTGCGAGGCGCAACTTCTGAGCCGGGCGCAAGCGTTTACCGCTCGCCATGAGCTGATCAAACGCCTCGCGATGGTCCCAGTAAAGCTGGTTCACGGCCCACGCAGAGACGGAAGGCTTGGCAAGTAGCTTTACGCGGTCTGCATCGTTGCGGCGGCCTTCCTTTTTGAGCCGGGCAGCCAAAGTGTTGCGCTCCCCTGTAAACTCGGCCAGTGGCAGTCTGAACAAGGCATCGATATCATCTTCAAGCTTCGACTTCATTATTGTTTGGTGGCAGATTATCGCAGATCAATCATCGAATGGAACTACCTCATCCGCAGCGGAGTCTAAGAGCTCATGAGTCCATCTGTCTTTAAATTTTATCTCGCTGCGATCTTGTTGCTCAGCTTTGCTTCATCTCAAGCACAAACGCTTTCAGATTGCCAACCGTCGCCACCGCTGCCTGCTAATCCGAAACCGGGCGTGAATAGTGTCTTTTTCAGTAAAGATGGCAAGACTCTCGTTGTCGGCGGCTCGGACGGCGCGATCAGGTTACTCGACGCCGCGACCGGAACTGTACAACGAACATTCTTGGGACACACGAACGCAATTTACATCGCGGTCTTTAGTCCTGATGAAAAACTGCTGGCGTCCTCGAGCCGAGATCTCACTGCGAGAGTTTGGGACGTTGCTTCCGGGCGCGAGCTTCGTAAATTTACAGGCTTCCGCTGCTCGGTGAAGTCAGTCGCATTCAGTCCTGACGGCCGGACAGTCGCCGCTACCGGCAACGACGGTATGATAAAACTGTGGGACTTGAAGACCGGAAAAGAGTTGCATTCGTTCGTCCATATCAACTCGGCGGACATCGACATGTCTGTCTATTCGATCGCGTTCGGTCGCACGGGAAAGAAGATCTATGGAGCGAACGGCGATGGGACCATCAGCGAATGGGACATCGCAAAACAAAAAGAGACACGCGTCTGGAAGGCGCACACCGGCTGGGCTTACAAGCTACAGTTCAATCGCGATTACTCGCTGCTTGCTTCCTCTGGCCAGGACGCCACAGTGAAGCTGTGGGACACTACTGACTGGCATGAAGTCAGAAGCGTGTCGATGGCCCGCGAGCCAGCGGCTTTCAACATACCGAGCACTGGCCTGACTTTTAGTAGTGATGGAAAACTGATCGCGGCGAGTGATATCGGCCTGGATCAAAAGAGAGCCAACTACGTGTACGTGCAAGCCACCGTGTGGAGACTGGATAACGGCGAGAAGCTTTGGACGGTCGAAGGTCACAAGTTCGACATCAATGGTCTCGTATTCACAAACGACAATAATTTCTTGTTAACTGGCGGTGTAGACAGGACGATCAAGTTTTGGGACATGAAGACCGGACTTGAAACGCGCGCCATCTCGTTTCCTGTAAACTGAGTAAATGAAGAGTTATCGAAAAGAACTATGGTTCAACGTGCCGGGCCGGCGCGCATTTATCAACATCACGCCGCAGGTTGAGGAGTGTTTGCGAGACAGCGGCGTTGAAGAGGGTTTGGTGCTGGTGAACGCGATGCACATCACCGCGTCTGTTTTCATCAACGATGACGAACCGGGGCTTCATCACGATTACGAAACGTGGCTCGAACAACTCGCACCACATGAACCCATCAGCCAGTATCATCACAACAAGACCGGCGAAGACAACGCCGACGCGCACATCAAGCGACAAGTGATGGGCGGCGAAGTCGTTGTCGCCATCACGCGCGGTCAGTTAGACTTCGGTCCGTGGGAGCAGATCTTTTATGGCGAGTTTGACGGGGGGCGTCGAAAGCGCGTGCTGGTCAAGATCATTGGTGAGTAAGTAATGTAAGCCGCGGATGAACGTGGATTAGCGGAATCAGAACATGAAGACTCAGAGCCTTGTTCCAATGGTGTCAGTCGCGGACGTCGAGCGTTCGATTGCCTTTTACAAGTATCTCGGTTTCGAGATTGGTAACACGTTTGCTTGTGAGGGCGAGACGAAGCCGTCGTGGGCGTGGCTCCAGTCAGGCGATGCGCAGTTGATGCTCGCGGCTGCGAACGAGCCGATCGCCGATAAACACACAGTTCTCTTCTACGTCTACACGGAAGACGTCGCGGCGGCGCGGATGTCGCTAATTGAAGCCGGTCTCAGCCCCGGCGCGATCGCGACCCCATTCTATGCGCCGCAGGGCGAGTTTGAACTCATCGACCCGGACGGCTACATCATCATGGTCTCGCACACCGGAGACGAATAGTACGCCAACGCACCGATCTGTCGCTCATTCACTGGTACGCTAACAATTCCCCTGAAAATTTGTTCTCCCGCGCATTCACGGAACGTCAGGAGGCGTTCTGTTGAAAATTCTGTCTATTTCGAGGGAACGATATGAAAACAAGAACGCTGGTGATGCTGGTTGTAATGATGCTGCTTTTAGGGATCGCAGTCGTGGATCCGAGGACAAAGACAAGTGCGCAGGGAGAGGGTTTGGCCGGTCGCACAATTACGGGAACGGTTTACTTCATCTCGGGCCGAAGACCCGGCTTGTCGCTGCCATTCACATTGGTCATCAATCGAATCACAACTGCCGAGGAGGTTAGTCAGCTCAACTCAGCGTTGCAGGCCGGTAAGCAGGACGAGCTCTTGCGAACACTCTCACGCATGGAGGCCGGACGAATTCAGATCGGATCGAATGTGGGCTTACCAGCCAACGCCATACTCGTCAACGATCAGGGAAATGGCAGGACGAAGATAACCGTTATTTATCAGCGAGACGTGCGGTTCTCCGAGTTGCGTTATGGCGCGCGCTCGGTGGACTACCCATTTGGCTACGCGGAGATGTACGTCGGCCGCGGAGAGAACGAGGGCATGTTAATACCGGCAGCGCGCGTGCGTTTGCGCGACGGTAACACGTGGGAAGTTGAAGACTTCGGAACGTTCCCCGCGAGGTTGATGGGCCTGCGCGTTCGTGGCCGTAGCTCTGTGGGTTAACAGTTTGAAATTCAAGCGGCGGAGGGGTTCCGCCAATAACAAGGAGGGATAAGATGAGTAACAAGCAGTTAATCAAATCTGCACACGTTTGGGCCCTGGCCGCCATTCTCGCCGGCGGGTGCTGGGCTATCACCGGGAAGGCCGGAATCAGCGGCCATGAACAGAATTCCAACCAGAACAGCAACAGCAGCAACTCGAACAAATCGCAGAACAGCAATCGATCCGCCAATCGCAACATGCGCGGAAACAGTAACGCCACCGGCGAACGGTCCGGCATGGGCAACATGACTCCACAGGACCACAACTTCATCATGGACGCCGCGATGGGCGGAATGATGGAAGTCGAGCTCGGTCGTGTAGCAGCGCAAAAAGGCATGAGTGACGCGGTGAAACAGTTTGGCCAGAAGATGGTCGACGATCATTCGCAAGCGAACTCAGAATTAATGTCGTTGGCGTCGAGCAAAGGGATCACCTTGCCGACAGAGCTCGACGCAAAGCATCGCGAGCAGGTGACGAAGATGTCGGCTATGTCAGGCGCGGACTTCGATCGTGAGTACTCGAAGATGATGCTCAACGATCATCGCAAGGATGTTTCCGAGTTTGAGAAGGAGAGCACGCGTGGCACTGACCCAGATCTCAAGGCGTTTGCCACCAAGACGCTGCCGACGCTTCAGGAACATTTGCGGATGGCAGAGGCGCTTCCGGGCGCGAAGGGCAACGGTGGCAACATGAAAGGCAATTCAAACTCGAACAGGCCCTAATTTCTGGCGCGGCGACCGTAGGGTCAGCTCGACGATTAGCCACAAAGAGGCACAAAAACACATTTGTGCTTCTTGTGGCTAAAGCTATTTACCGTTGTTGGTGACTCTGCTGTACGTCGCGTAGATGCGGTAGAGGCGCTCCATCGAGGCGGGGTCGCTACGTGCGAGGAGAGTTATCAATTCGTCACGCTCTGAAAGTAAAGAGGCGAGTTCTTCCCGCTGCGCGGGATTAAATAGAGAGCCGGTGTCGGTATCGATCTGGCGGCGTAAGTTTGTGTAGAAGTCGCTCGTTAACTGCCGGGAAGGTTCGAATTGGCCACGTTGTACGTCAATCACCGCGGTGGCGATGGTGTTGTGGAGTTGGGCTAAACGCACGGCACGCTGCGCTGCATCGCGCTGCTCGACTGCCGCGCTGGTTTTGAACCACATCGGCACGAATCCGAGCAGGAAAAAGCCAAGACCGATCGTCGCGAATAGGGCAACACGTCTCCAGGGAATCGCAAGTGCCGAGACATCGGGACTCAAGACGTTGCTCTTACTGGAGGCATGTTGCCCTACCTCTCCCATTGTTCTTCCTTTCTGTCCAGTCAAAAGAAGAAGTACCACGAATGCCGGAGCTCGCCATCTCCACCTGACGCGCTACGACAACCGCAGTAATCGTAGTCTGAAGTCGACTCTTATGAATCCGTATAAACACACTCTGCATTTAGGTAAAAACACCTACGAGGTCTGAGTGTTGGTACCGATGTTCCGAAAACCGGATCGACATAACATGCACATGGAGGGGTATATAAGATGAAAAGCAAATTTCTACTCGTACCTGCCATTCTCATCGCCTGTTCAATCGCCAATGCACAGACTGCTCCTCAGCAAGAAGTTGCAGTGAACTCTAAAGCGAGCAGCACGGCCGCGACGAATCTTCCGGTATATGCAGATTACCGTGGGATCACGATCGGCATGTCTGCTGACGAAGTGAGGTCGAAACTCAACGGGATCAAGAAAGGCGACGGCCAGGATCTTCTCGCTTTTTCAGAGCATGAGTCGGCGCAGATCTACTATGACGACAAAGGCAAAGTGACTGCGATCTCGATTGATTACTTCGGTGATAAGAACGGCGCACCAACGCCTGAAGCCGTGCTCGGGACGGCGATCGAAGCCAAGCCGGACGGATCGATGTATCAACTGAATCGCTATGGCGACGCGGGCTACTGGGTTTCCTACAACCGGACCGCAGGCGCCAAACCGATCGTCACGATAACCATGCAGAAAATGTAGCCACAAAAAGCACAAAAACGCATAAGTCAGAAAAACCCATTTGTGCCTTTTTGTGGCTAAAATTAGGAGCGTGGGAATTCGAGGCAAATTGCTGCTTCTCGCCGCCGGCATAGCTGTGCCGCTGGTTCTGGTTGGCTTGCTCGATCTCAGAAATATGTGGCGCCTGAGTCGCTCTCAATTGAACGACTCCGTTAAGCAACAGGTCGACCTTGCCTCAGTCGCGCTCGAACGTTGGCTTGTCGACCAGAAAAGGGCGCTGGACGCTATTGCCGCGCTCGCTGGTGACAAAGACACGCACACTCCCACCATTCGTGAATACCTGGCAAACGTTCTTCGTACAAGACCGTTCTGGCTCGACTTACGCATTACTAATGTCGCTGGAACTACGCTGATCTCGCAGCCTTCACGCCGCGAAGTCTTACCCAACGCACTCACAGACTATCTCGTTTCAGAGATGCGTGAGCGAAACTCGTGGGCGGTCGTGACGGATCGCACAATCGACGAAGCGCGTCCGATCGTGATCATCGCCGTGCCAATTGAGAAAGGTGGTGCGGTGATTGCCCGAATCGATGGCGCGGCAATCAATCAACTCTTCGACAGCATTGAGCTCTCGCCGCAAGTCGTGATTTCGGTGATCGATTCCGATGGACGTGTTCTCTATCGACGTCGCGGATCCGAAGCGCCGTCAGAAGCCGACGTCACCTGGGCGCCACTCTCGTCAGTATTTCCAAACGAACGAACCAATGTCGTCGAGCTGACCAGCCCGATCGATGGAATAAGACGCGTGTACGGCATGGCGCACGTACGCGAAACCGGACTCGTCGCCTTGATCGGTATTCCGAGCTCGACGCTATACGAGCCGGCGCGACGGCGTTTGATTCGCTACGGCGTGACCGGACTGATTGCCTTGCTGCTCGCCCTCGCTGCAGCGCTCGTGATCGAGCGAAGTATTGTGCAGCCGGTCCGTCGCCTGCGTGCGACGTCGCAGCGTCTGGGCGGCGGTGACCTAACGGCGCGAGCGCCGCTGCTGGGAGGCGGTGAGATTGGCGACCTCGGAACAGCCTTCAACACGATGGCGACGCAAATCGCCGAGCGTGAAGAACGACTGAAGGAGCTCGATCGACTGAAGTCGGAATTCGTGAGCAATGTTTCTCACGAGCTGAAGACGCCTCTGACGACGATCAAACTGCTTGCTCATCTCCTACAGCGAACTGATCTAACTGAAGAAGAAAAGCTCGACTACGCGAAGACGATCGCGATCGAGTGTGATCGTCAGATCGACTTCGTTGGTAATCTGCTCGATCTATCACGCATCGAA
>DASYFE010000195.1:0-30602 GCA_036498585.1 Pyrinomonadaceae bacterium
CGTAGATGCCCTTGCCAAACTGGCGACCGTACGTAAAGTTCCAACTGTAGTTGATCGGCGAAACGAGGTTGGTATCGAGCGAACCTTCGATTCGTCGCGCTCCATCCTGCGGTTGAGTTTGCGGGAAGGTCACGTTTGCCGGAACAGTAATGAACGGCAGCCCGCGTATCGGCATTCCCAAGCCCGTGATTTGTGGACCAGGACGCGTGGTGACGTTAAACGTATTCGCTGACGGCGTGATGCTTGGATTGAAGCCCAGCGTGTTGTTACCGTCGAAGTTTACGGCCAGCGCCTGACCAAAGTAGTCGTTCGTGATGGCGAAGCCACCGCGGAAGGTCGACTCTTTCTCCCTGCCAAAGAGCTTTGCGAGGAAACCGGTTTTGTATGCCGGCGACCACGCAACAGCAACACGCGGCTGGAAGTTGTTTTTGTCGAGCGGATAGAAGCCTGGCGCATCGTGCTTAGGACCAGCAAGGTTAACGGTTATAGGCTCGTCAAAATTCTGGCCTCGTTCCGCCGCCTCAAAGCGTTTTTGGAGATATTCCTCGAGACCGATATTCGGTGTCGTCTGGAAGCCGTTCCGTTCATAAACAGGGCGGCTAAGTCCATAACGAAGGCCGGCGGTCAGGGTGAAATTGTCTCTTAGCTTCCACACGTCCTGACCGTAAAGATCAAGCTCTTCAGTGGCGAAACTACGAGCTACCGGAGCATTGACTGCCAGCGGGGTACCATCCACGTTGAAGTTGAAATTCGCGGTGTACTGGGAAAGCCGGCCAATCAACGCCGCAAATGCGTGTCTGGTGGAGGTTACGAAGGAGGAATCAATGGCGGTGCCAACGGGAAGGCCCGTCAAATGCGGCAACCAGGCATTAATCGGATTGCTGAGTACGTTACCAGAACCCGAGTAGAACGACTGATTTGTGATTCCGTTGTCGAATGAGTTCGCGAAGTTCTCACGATTGTTGCGGACGGTGCGAAGGTTCGTTCCGAAACCCAGGGTGTGGTTACCCTTAATCCATGAGAAATCGTCGGTGATGTTTTGTGTCGGAGTTGTGCGGCTGAAACCTCTCGCAAACAGATCCGACGAGAACACACTCCGGAACGTGATGGCGTTCACGTTTGAGTCGCCCGAATTGGTAAACGCCTCACGCGTTAGGCCGTAGCGGAAATTGTTTACCTTGTTATTCGAGATGGTCCAGGTATAGCCGCCGACAAAGCCGTAAGGATGGCTCCACGACTCAGTAGGCAGCGTGTCTGGAAACTGTGGCGCACCGCCGGTCACGTCCTGCTGGTAATTGCCACGAAAATACGCGATGTGTTTTCCGTTGCTCGTGATGTTGTAGTCCAACCGGATAACGTGTGCTTTCAGGTCGACCGGTACGGAAGCATTAAACTGGAACCCGCCTGTATTCAAGCCGTCACCAAGCCGGAAATTGTTGGCTGGATATTTGGCTGCAGCCTGGGCCAGGATGTTTCGCGTGACTGGGTTGATATCAACGAGGGCAGCGCCGGTTGGCGTTTGGGTGTTGTTGTTAAAGCCAGTCGTCAAGCCGTTGAGATCAGCCGAATTCAAGGTGACCACGGAAAAACTGCCGTCAGGTTTGCGCGCAACGAACTTCAACAAGCCTTGGCCCAGACTCGCCAGCGGCACCGTCCTGTTAACGGTAACCTGGCGGGCGTCACGACGACCCTCATAATTGTAGAAGAAGAAAAAGCGGTCTTTCCTAATCGGGCCACCCAGCGAGCCGCCGAAGTTGTTTCGGAGCAGAACCGGGCGTGGCAACGACTTCCCATCAATAATAGTGCTGTTGTTGAAGAAATCGTTGGCGGTGAAAACCGTGTTGCGATGATACTCAAACAGGTTTCCATGCCACTCATTGTCACCATGCTTCGTAATCAACTCGACCTGCGCACCTGAAGAACGGCCCTGCGAAGCGTTGGGGTTGGTCGTCGTGACGCGAAACTCTTCCACCGTGTCAGGGCTCACGCGGAGCACCGGGCTGAATGCGTCGCCCGTTTGTTGCTCGTTTACGTCAACGCCGTCGAGCGTGATGTTCGCCTGGTCGCTGCGACCGCCGGCGACGTATCCGGACGGAGTGACCGCCGGTTGCAGGCTCAGCAGGGTGGCAACGTTCCGAGCGTTTAGCGGAAGCTGTGTGATCTGCTGCGAAACGAAGTTGTTACCGAGGCTCCCGTCTTGAGTATTAATTAGAGCCTCACCGGCGCCGACGGTTACTGAGACTGTCTGCGAAATGTCGCCGATCTCCATGTTCACCGAGAGATCGGTCGGCTTCGAAACCAGGGCAGCGACCTGCGTCAGGACAGCCTTTTTGAATCCTTTGGCTTCTACTTCCACGGTGTAGACGCCTGGCTGGAGACCTTCAAACGCAAACTGACCACTGTCGTTGGAGGTTGTTGTTCGAGTGAAATTCGTTTCCGGATTCGTCAGAGTCACGGACGCGCCGGCGACCACAGCACTCTGCTGATCCTTGATTGACCCTCTGATGGCGGTGCTGCCCTGGCCTTGGCCAAAGGCGGTTCCGCATAAGAGGAGTAGAACCACAAACGTACCAAGCGAAAGCATAGACCTATAGCTGGTAAAGCTCTTACTTTTCATAGATTCCCTCCGCTGGAAGTTTTAAACGGATTTGGAGGTAAACTCCGGTAATTGCTGGACTACGTGATCGACTTCCCTCTTGCAGCTATTATTCCGCAATCGGGTAGTCAGATTTTCCGTCGATAAATACGACTTTTTGATTTTCGAGTGGAGAGTATATCCAAATTTCTAGGACTGTATATAGAATTTCGTATCGGGTTGTCAGTCAGTTTTTCCTGGCGAGTCCTTCGGCCAGCACTTCTGATAACCGCGACATCAACAGGTAGGCGGGATTGTCGACCGACCACATCGTCTCCGGCATGTCGTCACACGAGATCGCGATCGCGATCTTTCCGTGCTTCGTGTAAAGAATTCCGATCGCGCTGCGCAGCCGATCGAGCGCGCCGTACTTGCTCGCCAGCGGCACGTTCCAAAGCGATCGCCCGATCGCATTGCGATCTTGCTCCTGCTTCATCAAGTCGATCATTTCTTTCGATGCCGCGGGACTGATCACTTCGCCGCGCTCGAGTTTCTCCATCACGAGCACCATCTCGCGCGGCGTCGCCATGCCGAGTCCGTATTTCTTGTTCTCCGGATCTTTGCCGGCAGTGCTCTCGCCGCCGCTGCCGACCTTCCGCATGATCTTGATTTGCTTGAAACCGAGGGACTCCATGCGCGCGTTCACGGCGTCAGTCGTCAACACGTCGAGCACGAGGTTTGTCGCGGTGTTGTCGCTGATCATCATCATCAGGTTGACGGCGTCGCGGAGCGTGAGTTTCAGCCCGTCTGAGAGTTCATTGAGGATACCGGAACCTGAGACTTTCTTTTCCTTTGTGAGGACGACTTCGTCAGTCCACTTCGCTTTTCCCTCCGCCACGCGCGCGAATGCCTCGATCATCACGGCGATCTTGATCGTGCTGGCGGTGCGCACACGCTCGTCGGGATTTAGTCCGTATGTCTCGCCCGTGTCGAGATTCTTGGCGAAGAGACTCACCTTGCCTTTGAACGAAGCGACGATCGGCTTCACCTGATCGTCGAGAGCTGTTTGCGCTGGAACTGGGATACTGAAAAGAAGTAGTAAAGGAATTAGAAACTTAATCTTGTTCATCATGAAGAATCTTATTAATCCTGTCTACAACTGTCCTAAAGCAATCAACAATTCCGCGTTGAGTATCGCCGCGCCCGCCGCGCCGCGAATCGTATTGTGACTCAACACCACAAATCGGTAATCAAGCACCGTATCTTCTCTCAATCTTCCAACAGTGATCGTCATCCCATTGCCGGCATCCCGATCCAGCTTGGGCTGCGGGCGATCCAATTCATCACGAACAACAATCGGATTTGCTGGCGCTGAATGGAGCCCAAGCTCCTGCGGCAACGATCTATACGCACGCAATGCTTCGCGCAGCTCGGGCAGTCCGGGCTTGCGTGTGAAGTTCACGCGCACCGCCGCCATGTGACCATCTGCAACATTCACGCGATGACACTGCGCGCTAACAGCCATCGGCGCGGGTTCGATTGCGTCGTTGGCAAAGCGGCCGAGAATCTTCGTCGTTTCGGTTTCGATCTTTTCTTCCTCGCCGCCGATGTGCGGGAGGACGTTGTCGATGATGTCGAGTGAAGCGACGCCCGGATATCCTGCGCCCGAGAGCGCTTGCATCGTCGTCGCCACCGTTGAGGTGACGCCAAACGTCGCATGGAGCGGAGCGAGCGCGAGGGCAATCATAATCGTCGAGCAATTCGGGTTGGTGACGACGAAGCCGCCGGATGTGCCGGAGGTATTGGCCCGTCGCTGGCGTGCGAGCAAGCCGAGATGCTGGTGATTTACTTCGGGTATCAAGAGCGGCACGTCTTCATCCATGCGGAACGCGGATGAGTTGCTGATGACCGGATAACCTGCGTTTGCAAAGCTGCCTTCTGTTTCGCGTGCGATATCGCCCGGCAAACTCGAGAATACGAGATCGCAGTCGAGTGGCGGTTGAGGTGGTTGCACTGGCAATGAGCGCACGGCGTTGGGCATTTCACCGTTGAGCCGCCACGTGCACGCCTCGCGGTAAGTTTTGCCTTGTGAACGATCGGAGGCGGCGACGGCCGTGATCTCAAACTGTGGATGATTCTCCAGCAGTTGAATAAACCGCTGGCCCACCATCCCCGTCGCGCCTAAAATTCCAACACGATATTTTTTCATAAGACAATCGTAGACAGGATTTGCAAGATTTTTCAGGATGAACATGTAAATCCTGTAAAATCTTGTAATCTTGTTCCAGCATAACGATCAACGCAAATCTGCTAAACCTTTCTTCACGCGCCTCATTCCTTCTTCCAACATCTCCAACTCAGCACAAAACGAAACACGCAAAAATCCCTCGCCTTCACTTCCGAACGCCGCACCGGGCACAGTAATCACTTTCTCCTCGAGCAACGCCTCCGCAACTTTCATCGACGATCCATACTCACTCACGTCGAGCATCGTATAAAACGCACCGTCCGGCGTCACGGCTCTCAATCCCAACTCACTATCGATCAACCCGAGCAAATAATCCCGCCGCGCCCGAAACGTCTCTCGAAAACCGGCACGCGCCTCTTCCGCCTCATCACTCCACGCTACCAGCGACGCCTTCTGCGACACCGTTGACGCACACGTCGTCACGTACCCGTGCAGCACAAGCATCGCCTTGATCAATTCTTCATCACCACACACCCAACCGAGTCGCCACCCCGTCATGCTCATCGACTTCGATAGTCCACTGATCACGATCGTGCGATCGTAAACGGAAGACAGCGACACGGGCCGGTCAATCGTGTAGTAAAGATCGCGATAAATTTCATCGCTGATCAGGTAGGCGCCATGATCGCGCAGCACATCGGCAATCGCGGCCAGATTTTCATTCGTCAGAATGCGTCCAGTCGGGTTTGAAGGACTGATACAAACAACCACCTTTGTCCGCGGCGTCAGCGCACGTCGAAACTCATCGACATCAAACGCGAAACCATTCTCACGCGGCAAGCGATAAAAGTACGACGTTCCTCCAGCCATCCGCACAATCGTCGGGTACGCGACGAACCCGGGATTGGGCAGCAACACCTCATCGCCTTCATCAACGAGCGTCAGCAGCGCGAGATACAGCGCTTCCTGCGAACCCGCCGTGATCACGACGCGCTCAGGACGCCCTTCGAGATACGGATATTCACTCGCGACTTTCTCACGGAGCGCCGGCAGACCGGCATGTGACGTGTAACCGTTCTGCTCTTCGACAATCGCCCGGACAGCAGCTTCACGAATCACGTCCGGCGTGGGCAGATCGGGTTCACCCAATCCGAGATTGAGACTCCCGGGCTGCGCCCGATCGAAGACCTGGCGAATAACGCTCTTCTCGATCCCCTGCAAGCGCTTCGGTGGTGCAAATTTATTCAACGCAGGTAATCCTCTAATCGCACCGCCGTGTCAGTCTTCTCATCACGATACTTAACGATCACTGCGGCGTAGAGCGAGAGTCCCCACTCGCGTCCACGCTCGGTCGTCACAGCGCGCGCGCCCGGAACAACCACTGCGCCTGCCGGAATCTCGAGTGGTCCATCAGGAGCGCGCTGGTAGATCTCGCCGCGAACGAGATCGTAAACCGGAGTCGAGCCAGTCAGGATCGTGCCCGACGCCAGTACCGCACGCTCATGCACGATCGTTCCTTCATAAACTCCGCAATTGCCTCCGACGAGCACATCGTCCTCGACGATCACCGGCACCGCTCCGACCGGCTCGAGCACGCCGCCAATCTGCGCCGCCGCTGAGATGTGTACGCGCTTGCCGATCTGCGCGCACGATCCAACGAGCGCGTGACTGTCTATCATCGTGCCTTCGTCAACGTATGCCCCCGCGTTCACAAACATCGGCGGCATACAAACAACACCCGGCGCGATGTAAACGCCGTCTCTAATCGTCGAGCCGCCGGGAACGATGCGAACGTTGTCTTCAATCACTGTCGGCCGAACGGAATAAGTGTCTTTGTCGAAAAATTTAAAGCTCTCGCCAACTGACATGTCGGTGATCGCGCCCATGCGAAAGCCGACGAGTATTCCCTGCTTGACCCACGAGTTTACGATCCACTTTCCGTCGCTGCTTCTTTCAGCAGCGCGCACTTCGCCGTAGTTGAGTGCGCGCTTCAACTCGTCGAATACGGCCCTGTCTTTGCGATAAAACTGATTGTCTTCGCGCGCCGCCAGGGCCTCGATCTCTTCACGCAACTGCATGCGAAGGTTCCTTCAGTAGCCCGACTTCGGTCAAAATCTCGCGCATGCGATTGCGCGTCTTTTCCTGCACCGGCACGAGCGGCAGACGCAGGTTCTCTTCGATCATTCCCATCAGCGCGAGGCCCGCCTTCACTGGACCAGGGCTCGACTCGATGAAGTTGCCTTCCATCAACGGCAGCAGGCGATAGTGCAGTGCGCGCGCTTCGTCCCATTGGCCGGCGAGTGCGAGCTCGTTGAGTCGCGACATCATTTCCGGAGCTTCATTCGAAGCCACAGAGATCAGACCTTCGCCGCCGAGCGCGATCAAAGCAAGCGTGAGTGAATCGTCGCCGGAGATGACGCGAAAACCTTCGGGCCGGCCGCGCAGGATCTCCATGATCTGCGAGAGATTGCCTGAAGCTTCTTTCACGGCGATGATGTTTTCGACGTTGCGGGCGAGGCGCAGTGTTGTGTCAGCGGAGATGTTGGACGACGTGCGTCCCGGAACGTTGTAGATCACGACCGGCAAACCGCTCACTGCTTCGGCGATGGCGCGGAAGTGTGCGTACAGTCCTTCCTGTGTTGGCTTGTTGTAATAAGGCGCGACTGTCAGCACGCCGTCGACGCCGAGCTCGCGCGCGTTTTGCGAGCGTCGAATCGTGACGGCGGTTGAGTTACTGCCGGTGCCGGCGATCACTTTCGCGCGACCGCGAGCGAGCTCGACAGCGGTGCTGATGACGAGACGATTTTCTTCGTCAGTCATCGTTACGCTCTCGCCGGTCGTGCCGCACGGGACGAGGATGCGAACGCCGTTTGTAATTTGATATTCGATCAGGTCGCGCAAACGTGGCTCGTCAACCGCGCCGCTGGCCGTGAAGGGTGTAACGAGAGCCGTCGCGCAACCGCGAAGCCAGTCGAGTTGTGTTGTCATGGTGGACCTCCGTCTATCTTGCAATCCTGAAAATCCTGTTAATCCTGTCTGGAACTGGTGATGATTTCCTCTATCACCTCTGTGAATTCAAATACGCCGGTTCGTCCGACGATCCAATGTGCCGCCAGCAGCGCGCCGTTGGCGAAGCCCTGGCGCGAGCGGGCTGTGTGCGTTAATAAGATTTGATCGGCCTCGGAATCGAAACCGATCCGATGCGTGCCGGGGATGTAGCCGGCGCGCGTCGATGAAGTCGGGATGTCAGGACCGAGATGTTCTGACATTATGTCGCGCAGTTTCAAGGCTGTGCCTGACGGTGCGTCGCGCTTGCGGTTGTGATGAGCTTCTTCGATGAACGGTGCGTAGCCGTCGACGGCAGAAAATAACGCGGCTGCCTGTTTCGCGATGCGGTAGAAAAGATTGACCCCGATCGAGAAGTTTGCGCCGTAGACCATCGCGCCCGAGTGTTCGGTCATGAGTTGTTTCGCGGTGGTTTCGTGTTGTTTCCAACCCGTCGCGCCTTCGACGAGTGGCACGTGTGCGAGCGCGCATGCCTCGATGTTTTTGATTACCGCATCACCGATTGAGAAATCGATCGCGACGTCGTGACCGCTCAACTTCTCTGCAAGCTGATCCGCGGGCAGCTCGCCTTCCTTGCTCGTTAAGACCACACCGATCTCATCACCGCCGTGGCGCGCGCCGGCGGCGACCAGTTGGCCCATCGCTCCGTATCCGAATAAAGCGAGTTTCATGTTTACAGCTTCTTCGCGAGGTTTACATAAAGATCAATGGCGTCCGCCAATTCACGTTTTGAGATCCGCTCGTGAGCCGTGTGCGCGTCGAAAATCGATCCCGGTCCAAGCAGCAACGGCTTGCCCCACTCAGACAAATACGGTACGTCTGTCGTAAAGCGCACCACGCACTCATCAAACCCCGGAACAGAAAACAGTCTCACCGGATTGTGCGCCGAACTATACTCCAGCCGCCCGCGCGTTCCGACCGCATCTGCCAATACACTCTTGATGTGCTCTATATCGATCCCGAGCCGAATTTGCAATTCCGCACGTGCTTTATCTGCGATCACGTTCGGCCGCGTGCCGCCGTTGAGCACACCGATGTTGCACGTCGTCGTACCGAAGAAACTATCTTCCGGCCACTCACACGCACGAATGTCATCGAGAATGTCGAGCAGCTTCTCGATCGCCGACTCGCCCGCTTCCGGATATGCAGAATGCGCGGCCTTGCCCTCAGTCGTAACGATCACACGGACAGAACCTTTCGTGCCGATTGCTAAACGACTGTCAGTCGGCTCGCCATTGATGAGAAATCTACACTCACGCGCGAGCGGATGCTTGTCCGCCACCTGCGCACCGAGACTGGCCGTCTCTTCATCAACCGTGAACAACAGTCCGACATCGTTCATACCCTCATCAAGCAGACGCTGCGCCGCAAAGATCTGCGCCGCAATGATCCCCTTGGCGTCGCACGATCCGCGACCATAAATAAATTCTTCATCCTCAGTCGACTCGATGAACGGCGGCACCGTATCCATGTGCGTCGAGAACACAATACGCGGCGACGCTTCCGTCGTAGCAATCACATTAAAACGATCCGGCTCGACCTCCTGCCTCTCAACACGATACCCAAGTTGCTCGAGATGTCGCGCGAGAAACTCACCCACCGCCAGCTCTTCACCCGTGAGAGACGGAATATCAATCAGTTTCCGTGTTAATTCAAAAACGCTCATTTAATCTCTGCTCTAATCGCGCACAGAACCGAGCGCGGTAGCGCCGGGTCAACGAAATTTTGAGGGCCTTTATGGCACAGTTGACCCGGCGCTACCGCGCTCGGTTCTGTGCGTTGTCACGGTTAAAAAACTCTTCGTGCAATCTCGTGACTGCTTCCTTAACACGCTCTTCTTCGATCACGAAAGTGAAATTGATACTCGACGCTCCCTGCGAGATCAACGACACATTGATATCACTGATCGTGCTGAACACTCGCGCCTCAATACCCGCCGTCCCTCGCAAGCCTTCACCAACAACGCAGATGATCGCTCTTCCCTTCTCGATCCCGACGGTGCCGAGTTGTTGCAGCTCTTCGACTATCGACGGCAGCGTGCTAGCGTCATCCAACGAAAGCGACACACTCACTTCCGACGTCGTAACAACATCAATCACTACGCGGTGCCGGTCAAACACTTCAAACAGCGCGCGCAGAAAGCCGTACGCGCCGAGCATGCGCAGCGACGTAATCTGCACGACCGTCACACCTGTTTTATGCGCGATCGCTTTGATCGTTCGCGGCGAAGTCTCACTCTGTGGCCCAACGAGCGTGCCTCGCTCCTGCGGCAGACGCGAATTGCAGATACGCACGGGAATGGAATTCTCAATCGCAGGCTGGATTGTTTTCGGATGCAAGACTTTCGCGCCGAAGTAAGCAAGCTCGGCTGCTTCGCTGTAAGACAAACGATCGATTGTCTGCGCCTCGGGAACTACGCGTGGATCGGCGGTCAACACGCCGGTAACGTCAGTCCAGATCTGTATCTCATCAACTTTGAGCGCGGCGCCGATCAGCGCTGCGGTGTAATCAGAGCCACCGCGTCCGAGCGTCGTCGTCGCGCCTTGCAATGTCGCACCGATAAATCCACCCAGAACCGGAACCACGCCGCGGTTAACGAGCGGCCGCAACTCGTCCTCAGTGTGCTTAAAACTCTCGCGCAGCAAAGGCGCGGCGGACGTATGCTCCTCATCCGTGATGATGCAACGACGCGCATCAACCTGCCGCGCTTCGACTCCGCGTTGATTCAACACCGCAGCCGTCAAAGCACTGGAGAGGATCTCGCCAAACGAGACAATCGAATCCTGAACAGCTTTGCGATTGGAAAGGCCCTGCGATTGCAGTAAGGCGCGCACCTGAGTTTCAGCGCTTTTCACCAACTCGGCAAAACGCTCGAACTCAGATCCGCGGAGAAGTTTTTCTGCGGTTACTAAATGTCGACTAAATATCGCTGCGACTGACGCGGGCGTTGCCAACAACAAGGCATCAGTCACTCCGCTCATCGCCGAAACGACGACAACGGGAAACGCCGCACGCTCTGTGGCAACAATGCGTGCGACGTTCTCGATGGCAGCGGCGTCGGCTACTGACGTCCCGCCAAATTTCATCACGATGGGCATTCGCCACAGATTACACGGATCCGTGTTGTCCGTGAACTCTGTGGCTTAAATTTATCGCTGCGGCGCGACGTATTTCACAAACTTAAATTTCGCCAACGCTTCGAGCTTCTCGATCGGCAATCGTCCAACGATCATGTTTGCGCTCTTCGCATTGACCAGGACTTCAAAACCAAGCTCTTTGAGCTGCGCCAAGCTCTCATCCGATTTGTCAGTCAACCAGACTTGTACTTCCGCTTTGCCGTCGCGAATGAATTCACCTCCAGTGCCCAAAAGCGGTTCTCTCTTTTGCAGCTTCTGGACGACTGCGAACAGCGAGGGATGAAGTTTCTGTTGCAGCTCGGCGCTTTGTGGGTCCGGCATGGTGCGCTGGCCGGAACTAATCGCATCGGGCACCGTCGCAACGACGGAATTCACTGTAGGCGCATTGTTTGGAGGCGGCGACCCCCCTATACCCCCGACAATAGTTCGACCAGATCCTCTCACTCTGCCTGGACTCTTCGCGCGCGCGGTGGTCATCGCGAAACTCAAATACTGACGAGCCCCAGACTCTTTATCCGCTTCTGCCTTTACACCTGCCGGAACTTCAACCGGCACATCGATTCGTCGTGGCTTACCGCCATCTGTCACCACCATCTCCTCGACCGCAACGAACGAAGTAAACTGAGTCATCAAACGATACTCAATACCGAGTTGTGTGATCGTGTCTTTTAACTCCGGTCGTATGCTTCCTGATTGCGCGCCGCTCAAGTCCTGGCCCATGAGATCGTCAACTCGCGCCCGCGCCCACAAAGTCGCCAGCACGTCGTGTGACGCCATCGTTTCCGGAAACTCGACCGGAATGTCACGCACGAAATCACCACCGGCCATCTTTCCTTTCAGTCGAATCGTGCCGCGGCCCGAGCCCGTGTATCGTCCTTTAATAATCACAGGTTTCGCGCCGAAGAGATCCGGAATGCGTTGCGGGTAAACGTCGGCAACGGGAAGGTTATTCCACTCGATCGCGATGTCGGTCAGCAGTGGGTTGCGTATGCGTTCGTGAAAGCGACGCGCCGCCGCAGATCCATCTGCATCTAAATCGACGTACTCCACTTCACCGCGTCCGGCTTCCGCCATCTTGTCGAGCAGGTAGCGATTCACTGAGCTTCCGATTCCAAACGAAAACACGCGCGCGTTCTGATGCTTCTGAATTTCCGAAATGATCTCCATGTCGTTGCCGACGTAACCGTCAGTCATGAAGCAAACGATGCGCACGTGCGACTGAGCGTCAGACGGCTCGAGCGCGGCCTTGATCGCCGTCATCATCTCAGTGCCGCCTTCGCCACTACTCGAACGGAGAAATGCCTGAGCCTTGTTGAGATTTCCGCGTGTTGCCGGCACTGGCTCCTTAAACAGGATGCGCGTGTCGCCTGCAAACGTGATCAGGTTGAACGTATCAGACGGATAGAGACTATCGAGCGCGAGCTTCATCGTCTCCTTCGCCTTCTCGATCGGAAATCCCTGCATCGATCCTGACGTGTCGAGCACGAACACGAGCTCTTTTGGCGTCACGTCCTGCGCGGTGACGCGCTCGGGCGGTTGCAGGATGAGGGTGAAGAAGCCCCCCTTTTCAGAACGATGCGTGAGCAGTGCGTCCTGAATCGCCTGGCCGGCGACGTCATAACGAAGCACGAAATCTTTGTTGGGAATAGTTTCGCTGTCTTTGAGACGAAGTCGCGCGCTGTGAGCATCCGGGCGCTGAATGTCTGTGGGGTGAGTTTTTGAATCAATGTTATCGATGATCAAGCCGGCGTCGAGGGCGACCTCGAGCGAGATGTCGTGGCCGCTTCTCACGCCGGCCGGAGCCGCCTTGGGAGTGATGCGTGAAGCGTCTGGAACGTGGTTCGTGTCCTTCGCGGAGCCGTCGCTCTGCGATTGATCCCTTGGTGCGCCAGGAATGTAACGTGGCCCAACGACCATCGGGAACACAAATTCATACGCGCCGTTAACGTAGCTCAACGTTTCGACGTAGCTGATCGTGATCTTCACTTGCTCGCCGGGAAGAATGTTTGCGACTGACTGCGTGAAGATGTTTGGACGTTCCTGGTCGAGCAAACTCGCAACCTGCCCGCCTGACTTCGCCGCCTCGTAAATCGCCTGTGCTTCTTCACGTGGCAGAATCTTCCCCCGTACTGTTCGATCACCGACGATCATCGTCATGTCGTCCACCGCGGCGTTTTGCGGGAGCGGAAACGTGTAGACGGCTTCGATCTTCTCCTTGAACGGGTTTTCAAACTGCTGCGTTACAACCACACGCGAGATGAAGCCACTGATCTCAGCCTTCACGTCAGTGTGTTTGAGCGGACACACCGCTTTCTGTTTTCCGTTTCCATCGATCACCGTAAGCGCGCCCGATGTGTCTTCAGTCTGTGCTGAGACGTTTTGCGGCCCGTAAAGCGCGATGATCACCGGCAGGGCAAGAACGCTGAGAATGAGAATAAGCAACGATTTCGGCAGGAGTTCTCTAACCATGGTTTCCTCCGACGCAGAGTATGGACGCAGTTTTAGAACCCACTTGTACGTCTCTGTTCCCTAGAACGCAAGGATCGTAAACGCCTTGCGCACAAAAATCTCTTTTGTGTTTTTGTGGCTCAATAAAGGTTGAAGTTGTACTCCAACTGCATAAAAACCGACACCGGATGTCCGCCTTTGACCGCCGGCACAAATTTGATCTGCCGTGCAGCCGCAATAGCTCGTTCCGTCAGACCATACGGCAGCGTGCGCACCGCGCTTATCTGGACCACGTCACCGTTACTCGCAAACACGACGCGTAGCATCACCGTGCCTGTAACCTGATTTTTCCGCGCGTCTTCCGTATACGTCGGCTCTGGCTTGAATAGGACGCGCGCGCGTTGTTCGACTTGAGAGCCGGCAAACGGTTGATCGCTACCGTCGCGATCAGATCCGCCGCCCGAACCACAACATCCAAGCTGCCGGGAACCGCCGCCCATATTTCCCTTTTCTCCCGGCCCGACGCCTGGTCCATTACCCCGGCCGATACCGAGGCCCTGACCTGTTCCGATTCCTTCGCCATCACCTGGACCTTTGGATTCGATATCAGACTTCGATCTCGGATCACCGTAAACAGGAGCTTTGAGATCCTTCCACAACGCTGGGTCGATATCGATGCCGGCCGCGGGAAGTGACGGTGGATTGAGGGGAGGCGCTGTTGGTATCGCGGCGAGAATTGTCGAAGGCGGCGGCAACTTTCCGGCTTGGGGTGGAATGGGATTGTGATTGCCACCTCCGCCACCGCCCTGCGCGAGTTTCTGTGACGGGCCAGAGCCTTCGCCTTTCTTGTTCTGAAACCCGACTCGTCCTGGTCCATCCTTGCCAATGCTCTGTTTGTCTGTTGAGTCGAGCGGTTTCGAAGGATCGAGCATGACTATTTCCTCGTCTCCGCTGTTCGCGGCGACATCGGGAGGTTTGGAAGCAGTTTTGTCGAATAGAACTACCACAAGTATTAAGCACGTGATCGCAGCGACCGCGGTCATGGTTGCGGGTATCACGTTCGGAGTTGATAGAAACGTTCGCAGTCGATGAATGATCTGTCGACTCAGCGTTCTGCTGAACATCGACGGGTTGTTTTTGAATTCGATCCAACTTCGTTTGAGTTCGTCGCGCAGAAACGCAATCTGGATCAGGAGTCTTGCAAGCAGAGATCGACTTTCGATTATGGTGGGTTGGTATTGGTGCATCGCAGACCTCTTTGGTTTTCTCTGCGGTCCAGAGAAGACAGTTTCTTAGCAGACCGTTTGAGCGGGGAGCTTCTATTGCTTTGTTACCAAAACCAGTGAAAAGGTGACGCTCTGAGGAGACGTCAAATCGGGAATTGTGATGAGGCCCTGCCTAATTTGGATGCTTACTTGATCTGATTGAAAAGTTTTGTCGCGCGTGCGCTGTCGATGCGTTGCAGAATTCGATACTGCTGAAGCGCACCGTTTCGGTTGTTCAGTGCGAGAAAAGACATGCCGAGGTTGTAATGGGCCGAGGCGTAATCAGTCTTTTGCTGAATCGCCATCATGTACTGCTGAATCGCTTCCTGATAGCGCCGCAACTGGTGCAGTGCATAACCAAGCTCGTTGTGCGCTTCCGGATAGTTGGGATTGATCTGAATCGCTTTGCGCAGCTCGTCGGCGGCTTCGGTGTAACGCTGGAGATCGTTGTAACACCAGCCGAGATTGTATTGAGCAGTGGCGTTGCCGGGTCGCAGCTCGAGCCCGCGCTTATAAGAGTTCGCGGCTTCGGTGTAGTTCTTGATGTTGTAGTAATAGACGTCAGCGAGGCCGAGGTGCGCGAGGCCCATATTCGGGTTTGAGCGGATTGCTTCCTGATACGCCTGGACAGCTTCCTGGTTACGGCCGAGATTGCGCAGTGCGTAACCCATCTCGTTTTGCGCTTCCGGATAATTGGAGCGGTACGAGATTGACGTTCTCAGATTCTTGAGAGCCTCGTCGTAGTGTTTCTGCTCGTTCTGAATCCAACCCAGCTCGTAATGCGCGGCAGCGTAGTCAGGCTTGATGCTGATCGTTTTGGTGAAGGCCGTGAAAGCTTCTGAATAGCGCTCCAGTTTTTTGTAAGCGTAGCCGAGCTCAAACTGTGCGGCTGCGTTGTTTGGCTGAAGCGAGACGACGCGCTCGAGCGGATCGACCGCCGAGTCATAATCCTCGAGATCGTTGTAGATCCAGCCGATGCGATAGAGCGACGAGGACATGGAAGGATTGATTTCTGTGGCCTTTAAATAGAGATCGAGTGCTTCGCGATATTTTTTCTGGCTGTAGAGAGCTTCGCCTTGCTGGTAGTAGGAATCGGCGGCCGCGGTTGTAGTTGGAGTTGTCGTCGTCGTGGGCCGCTTGACTGGAGTTGTTGTCGGCTTTTTGCGCGGCGTTGTTGTTGTGGTCGTTGATGCGGGTTTGGTTGCGGGCTTAGTGGCGGGTTTCGTTGAAGGACGGCTGGTGCTGCCGCCAATCATCCCACCGCCCGTGACGCCACCCGAATCATGCTGCGCGATCGCGACGCTGCTTGCGGTAATTAATAGGACTGCGGACAGACAAATTGAGCGAGGGGGCGTGAACACCATGACATTTTCTCCTGCGTTGAGACCCGAACGAACGGCGACGAGCGCGCCCGGGCATTATAATTAAGAATGGCGGCGCGTGGGAACGTTTGTTCGGAGTTTCGCTATTGGCTGTTATTTACGCTGCGCAGCGCCTTCGTTTGACAGTCATAAATCCCATACGTTAACGTAACCCGCTTACTAGTGCCCCTTCACCATGCGTCCCGTTCGTCTAGCGGCCTAGGACACCGCCCTTTCACGGCGGCGACACGGGTTCGATTCCCGTACGGGACGCCAAAAACAAAGCGTTTACGACTTGCTTCAGTAGCTGACCTCAACTAAGTTTACCAGTTCAGTTGGGCCTCGAATGGACAGGTCTGACAATTTAGAAATCTTCACTCACTCGCAACCTTCAGCACACGTTCTGCAATTTCTCGATGCCAACCCGCTTTTAATAAATACGAGATACTAATCCGGTCTCTGAAAGCCTTGATCAAAATCAATTGGCATATGAAAGAAGGCGTCGCATCCCAAAAGCCGTCGCTGGACTGCATCTGTTTTAATAGGTACTCGTATGACGATTTTGTGGACTGCTCAAGAATAACCTTTAGATCAAAAATCGTTTTCAATCCTAAAAAATTGCACCATGCAACCAAATCTGAAAAATCCTCTTCCTCGTTGTCATCAGGATCATGCTCAAAGCCGAAGCCCGCTCTTCGAGCATCTGTTACAATGGCACTCACCACCTGAGAGGATTTAAGAAAGACCTCAATGGTTAAAATGTTAATTTCAACATCGGTATCTCCCTCGGCTAACTTGTACTGAACCACCTCAGCAAGGGAATTGGTCTTGTCTCTCAGATTCATGAATTCTTCGTCGGCCAATTCAAGTAAGGCCGATAGTCTGAATAATCGCCGCCTCAAGATCTGTGGTACATCCTCTTCCCTTTTATACTGAAGCTTGTGTGAAATAGCGGCCCAAGCGTGTTGTAGAACAGTTCTCACCTGAATTTCGGCTTGAAGACCTGCCAGATGATGCCACTCGAGCAAGCTGCTGCGGGACTTTGAAAGTTTTACCACATAATGGATCGATTGATATCCAAACTCTTCAGGCTTATGTGCCTTGCGTTTATCAGAAGAGTTGCTCCAATCAACATCGAACTCTCTCGCAATCAATTCCGAAATTGTATTTAGTTCTTTCTCGTAATAAACAATTATGCGAATGCCTGAGAGGTCAGTAACCCCATTCAACGGATTTTGATATTTATGAGGCGATCTGTTGATTTTCTCTTGAAAGCTTTCAAGCTCTTTGGTACGACTCTCGATCAAGTGCGCTTCTATGCGTTGTACATGAAGAAGCGCTTTGATCAACTCAACAGTTTTAACTGTGAACTCCTCTTGCAGCGGTCTGCTTAAAAGATACTGTCGACTTAGATCAGAAATTTGTGATTCGCTGAGAGTAGGCGTTTTAGAGCTTCGTTGTTTTTTCATATTCGTTGAGGATGCGCGGGCGACAGCACGTAGGATAAATCAGCGACTTTTCGACAGTATCAGCCTCCAGTCACGTTGGTGAGAACCGGAATCATTTGAAACTTCTTCTTAAAGTTACGTGACTCCTTTACGAGAAAAAGAGTCTATCTTCTCTCCCACAAACGTTCCCGAATCCAAAGAGGATCTCGCCGCAGATCAATAATGGCATAAACGTAGACCACGTCGTCTTCCACCTCATAATAGATGCCAAATGGAAATCGCTTCGACAGCATCCGATGAAATCCGAAGTAGATTGGATGAACACCGGCAAAAAGAAGTAGGGAGTCAAGATCCGAAAGGATTGAATCGAGAAAGTAATCGCCAACTCCGGTCGCGCACGATTCATAGAATTGTGCACCCGACTCGAGGTCTTCGGCAGCGTCCTCGAGTATTACTATAGTCATCGTTCAGAGCTTCGAAGACGAGATCTTAGTTCTGCCAGAGTCAGAAACTTTGCTTCTCCGCTCTGCGCTCGCGCTTTCCTGTCAGCCAAAACGTCTTGATGCCAGTCCGGTGACGGTATCTCGTCGCCGGATCGATTGAGGGAATCCCAAAGCTGGTCCATCGCCTGCAGCCGTTCGGTCACTGACATCCTCTCGATCTGTGATGGTTCAATCATGTCGTCACACTACCACCTCAAGCCTCGGGCTGCAAGACGCAACTCGCGGCGGAAGTTTGGTGAACTTTACTTGCATGTTCATCGTGCATTGGAGGGTCCATTGAGGGTCCAATAACGATTCCTTAGAGTTCCTTTGACTACCTTACTGTGCTATCCATGCCGCAGGTTTCCTTTGAATTTCTGTAAATCGTTTCTCTTTCACGGCGGCGACACGGGTTCGATTCGCGTACGAGACGCCAAAGCTTCCAGAGCCGAAGCGCTTTTGCCAATTCTGTATTTTAGTGGAATCGGCTTTTGCGAGGCTTCGGTTTTAGGTGGACCAATCCCTCTGTTTGACGATCGAGCGTTTGATGTGGATCACGTTCGCCAACTCGCAAACCACTAGCGCCCATCCAAAAGACAGCTTTTCGAAACGGCTCTGGAATCGCATCTAGTAAGCTCACCAGTTCGTCCAGCCATTTACGTGTTTATCATTATTCCGATTCATTTGTCAGAATCTTATCCGCTTCATCTCCGTAATTAACAGCTTTAACACCTCGGGAGTTATTTGGGCCATGCGCAGAAACTCGGTTTTGTTCTCGCTCACGTTTGTCGGCCTCTTGTGATTCCCAGCTTCCCAGAAATCGCAAGACTTCTTTTACCATCGGGAGCGTTGACATAGATGACAGAATCGTTCCCAATGCTTGATCGGTCGGAGCTTGATATTCCCCACTGGAATCGAAGTTTCTACCCCCTAGATACAAGACCTTAACTTCTCCCAATTTTTCGGTTGGAGCATATGCCTTTTCTAGTATGCCTGGAAGTGCGGTAAGTAACGACTCGTTCATTCTCATTGTGTGAGCATGTACGGCGAGTGCTTTTTCGCGATCTATCTCTGCTTGCGCCTTGCCAAATACCTCCATTCTCTCGCTTTCTTTTTTCGCAATCTCTCCTTGTAACTCAGCCCGTTTAACTTTCAGTTGGTCTAACTCAATCTCATAACGAAGGTGTTCCAACTCGCTTTGTTTCTCTTTTGCCTCCTCCAGTCTTCTCATCTCAGCCAAATCTGCCTGACGCACGAGTTCTTCCTTTTCCTGCTTATAACGACGGACTTGCTCTTCTTCCTCACGGTCCAGTCTTAGAACAATTTTGAGGGTTTCTATCTCCTGCTCATACTCAAGTTTTTCCTTTTGAACCTTCGCATCCAACTCCTGTATGGACCGTTGAATTTCAATGCTGGTTCTCTTCTTTTCGAGTTTGTCTTCCTCCTCCGTAATAGTGTGGGCTCTGATCTTCTTGTCACGCTCCTTTACGAGGTCATCTTTATCAACCTGAAAGCTACTCTCCTTTCGCTCCTTTGCAAGCTGATGGTCTAATTCCACCTTTTTAAGACTATTCTCAAGCACCTTTTTTTGTGTTTCAGCTTCAATACGATATTCCTTTAACGTGGCGTTTTGCGCCAATGTCTCATCGTCGAGCCTTACGATTTCGACATCCGCTCGACAACCCCTAAGCTCAAATCCCTTTTCCCCGGCTTTCGAATGAGTGTTCGCTCGTATGCTTTCTTCTACTTTGCCTGCAAGTTCAGGGTTCTTGAGTAAGTCCAGATACTTAAACGTTCGTATGACCTCCTCAACGATTGTTTCAAGATCACCCTGTAGCTCTCTCTTGAAAGATTCATGAGAGATTACGTCTTTCAGATTTTTAGAAACGGAATTGGTCCTAGTAGCTTTCTCCAGAGCCTCATCAGTTTCAATCACTCCACATCGAAATTCGACTTGTGCCTTGCACGGTAAGTTGTCTAGAGTTTTGGCGGAAGGCTTCGGGGAGTTAGGGCCAAATGCGGTTGTGATCCAAAAATCTCCTAATTGGATCTGCTTAAACTCCTCTTGCGGCCACAGCCGAATCATAGTCGGCGTGCCAACCACAACCCGGTCTTCCTTTTTTCTGGACGGAAAGAAAAGAGCACATCCTGGTTTGGGCTCAATTCTCTTCTTCAGAATCGGAATGTCCATGGTGTTCCTCCTTAAGACAGACTTTTCTCAAACTCCTCCATCTCCCAAAGGATCTCCTGTCGAGTTAGATTGATTTTGGTGATAGGAGAGAAGATATGCACTTGGGCCGGCACGCGCTGGAGTTGCTCGCGAGCGCGAGCTAAGTATGTTCTGGAAGTTTCGCCACTGAGACTGGCCCGTTTGGTACAGATTGCTATTGTGTAATTCAGCAAGACCAATAGAATTGGTTCAGACTTCAAGACAATTTGGTTGCGTATATCATTAAAGACGCTTTGAAACAGATCGTGAGGTCTTTGATCACGCCACTCGGCTGCACCCACTTGTTCCAGTGCTTGTGCCAACGAGAAACGTGTGAAGATTTCGGTCAAATTAGGTTTTCTGGTTTTTTGTGCTTCATCATAGGCTTCCCAATATATTCGTATAGCTCGCTCGATGTTCTCCTCGCTTCGGTAGCGTTCTCGGCCTGTTATGGTAAAAAGTTTAGGCAAGTAGCAATTTCCCTCTCTCATCTTCAGGGATGCTATCGCTGCTGACCAATCGATTCTCTCTCTGTCCGCAAGGGACAAGGCTCTCAACTCCCGCTCGACAGTTTCAAACTCCGCGATTACTTCGGCAAAGCTAATTTGAGAATCAAAGAACTTCAATTCAGGGATATAGGAGCGTGAACGAAAATCTAGCGGATTGCTTCTGAAAGCTTCGTGAAATCTTTCTCGCGCATCTCTGTATTCTCCCAAGTTATAATGCGTAATTCCGAGATGATAGCTGCAATCAACTAACATTCGGCTAAGCTGCTTATCTAATTCGGCCTCTACCTCGTCCCCGTACCATTCTGCTGTCTTTTTGGCAACTTCTCTGAACCCGAGCTTGTGAGCTTTCATTAAATCTTCTTGAGCTGGTTGATATTGCGTAACATTGAAAAAATGTAAGGCCCGCAAAAAGAAAGTAAAAGGACTAAGCGACCCACTTACGTCGGCCATTTGCTCCAACGTGTTCATGTTCACATAGAACGTTTCCAGTTTGCCTTTATTGTCTTCCGTCTTGAAATTCTCTCTATCCAGACTACGGAATAGTGTGAAGGATTCCTTATTTAAACGAATAGTCTTCTCATGTAGCGAGAGTTCGGTTCTTTGTTTATATTTTTCAACCTCAGATATTTGTTCATCCAGGCTCCGGATTCGAAGTTCTACTTCTTTCCGATAACTGTAACTTTGTTCGAGAGTGCTTATCAGCGTGTTAATGAAATCAATATTTTTCCGTGATGACTCGACCAAGGTTGTCATTTCGGCATCGTATTTCTCACGACTACTGTCAGCTTTAGTCTGCCGATACGCGAGAAAGACAGAAAACATCGCAAGGAACGCAGCGGTGATAGCGAATACAAAATTCATCTGCTCCAGAGCGCCTTTAGACGTGCTGACCATAGCCTCTTGAAGAGTTTCCAACGATGCCAGCCGTGCCTTTAGACTGTTTACTTCTGAATTAGAATCTGATTGTGATCCTTGCGGAGTCGATTGGGTAGGCTGTCCAGCAATGCCGGATGATTTGATTGTAGACTCAAGTTGATCCAGCCGATCACTAGTCGTGGAGGTGTATCGATTAAATAACCAAGCGCCAAGCACCAATAAAATCAACATCAAGATAAGCGACAGTATTATGGACCTAGATGCTTTCGATGAGATTTGATCAACTCTGCTGTCTAAGAGGCGCTTTAGATCATCAAGTCGTTGTTGAATGGGATCCATAGCGGAGTCCTCGAATGTGCTGGTAGACAGGAGGAGTTACTAAATTGTTTCTGTGTTCCAAACTGTCGACTCACGGAACGGCTCTTCCGCGTGTCAAGTTAGTCTTGCACCAACACGTTGGCGAATGTCTATAAACTGGAATTTTCAGTTAACCATCGATTATCCAACCGCAAGTTCGCATGAACAAGCAAGGAGATCTTTAGTTACACTGATCTCAGGCGCAGCAGTGGCTGCTCTGCTGAGGTACAGTTGAATTTGTCAAACTACCCGTCGTAAGAAGGCCACCGATATAAGGAAAGGGCTGGATTTAGCGAGTATGCGAGGACGCAGAGGCTCGGAGGAATTCAGCCGTTATTGAGACACAGGGACAAATTATTCCCCGTCTCCAGCGAAAGTCAACCTTTCGGAAGCTTGAATCACCACCCTCGCAGAACACTGACCAAATCCAGTAGTTCCTCGCAGGGCTGAAGGTTATGTGGCAGCTGACGTGCTCTATAGGTAACAACCGAACAACTTGCGCACCCGGCGCCACATTACTGCTAAGACAACATAAGTGTCCAAGTTCGTGAAAAGTGTCTTGTATGGCAGTTGAGCTGTAATAGCCAGAACTTAATTTGCGCTGTCTTATAGTTCAACCCTATGACTACGGGACTGATGTTTGTGGGGGTCGTGAGAGTCCTTCACGCCTAACTGATAGTAAAAGGGCGATTGCGGGCAGCACTATGAAACAGACGACCAGCAATCGCAGTGAGAGACCTATTAGCAGTCGCTGTTTGCCCCGTATGCAAAGTCCACAAGAAAGTCCTAGTATGAATCTCATTGTCAGTCCCCTGTTTGCACACATAGAAACAAGTAGCACTTTCCGCTACTCGCTTTCGTGGAATGGTTGTTTAGGTTGTGGGGGAAAGTGAGTCGGTCTTGAATGGAAAGAGACACTCAACGCGCGTCCATTAAGCGTCCAATAACGAGTCCTTAGAATTCCCTTGACTACCTTACGGTGCTATCCATGCCGCAGGTTTCCTTTGAATTCCTACAAATCGCTTCTCTTTCACGGCGGCGACACGGGTTCGATTCCCGTACGGGACGCCAAAGCTATCAATCACTTACAAGAAATCCCGTTTCACGGTGCGGCCATTACGTCCACTGAGCTCGTCTGCGTCGTCAGGTTTTAGAAAGAAGAAATGGAGTAGCGCGATGACCGGCACTCAGGCGCATGATTCGATGAGAATTACACTAAAATCATCAAGCAATGTTCCACCAGTGTTCTTAATGGCAACATCCCGTAGGTTTGATATCAATGTCTGCCCGCTATGTGCGGCACACCGCCAGATGATTGTTTCCCAGCCAATATATTTCCACACGCCATCCGACATCAAAAGCAACTTCCATCGCTGGTCTAGCCGCGCCGAGAACGGCGCCAACCGCGCAGCTCCGCTACCGATAGGCGGATTTTTCGGTTGATGCTCAGTGAGTAATACAAACTTATCATTCAAGAACAAAGCAACGGCGCTATCGCCGTTCGAGATGCCAATGACGAATGACGGAATCAGAACCAAGCCGATGAATGTTGCGTAGCCGGGCTCCGGTTTGAGCGAGACATTTTGGTTAACCGTCTCCCCAATTGCGTCCCATGTGTATGGGTTGACCAACTCTTTAATCGCGTAGCTTTGCGCCCAAAGGACACCACCAATCTTTCAAAGATCTTCAGTCGCTCTCGTTCCTTTGCGCTCATCCACAAATGTCCTTCCATAGGCCCACTCTTTCGGGTGCGCATTGTGGAGGGCTTTTCTATTCAGTTTTGTCGAGGTCCATTTTATATAGTTACCACACCTAAAACCGATGTTCTTGACAGCACCTCAATTCACGGGTAGGATTCGCCCCGCCCAGACCCTCACGCAGAATTAAGGATTGTGGTTAGTTAAGGTTTCGAGGTGAACGAGTAGAAATACATCTTACCTCGGGTGTGCGCAAAGCGGCCTAAAACCCATTTCAAGCGAAAGCTATAAAGACTCGCGGCTGACTCACTGCGAAGAGTTCCGCGATTTCACCGGGGCAGAAGTTTTGCCCAGTTTCACCACGTCGAACTGTGTCCGAGAATAAAGGAACCCCATGAAAAGAGCCCAGAGATCCGCACTTGCCGTTCTTGTCCCGAACTCCATTGCCACACGTCAACTAATCGCCAGCTTCTTAGCTCTCATAATATTTCTACAGCCCCTGGCCGCTTCGCGGATTGTCGCTAACGAATCTCCTCGTCAGTCGAACAGTCCGATTTATTCGAAAGAACCTGCACACAACAACACTGCTGCTCCCGAAGCGCCCGGCGAGACGGTTATGCCGCAAAGCAACAGCTTCGGCGTCGAGCTCACGTCACTCAACACTGCTTTCAACAATCACGCCGGCATCGATTATCACGAGCGGACCAGAAAAGTGGTTGTGGCGGCCAATTCAAATCAAGGCCAGCCCAACAACTTCGAGCTGATTCAGGCTGACGGCGCACACGCGAGTTTCTCAAACGTCAGCGGGATGACCGGCGAGTTGAAGATCGCTACCGCACGCGACGATGGTTTCGGCGTCAGCTTAGCGGGCTTCAGGCCGGGAGAACTCTTCACCGCAACAGACACGCCCGGCGTGGTGGCTCGCATCGCAAGCGATGGCGGCGCCGTACAAAATCCCTGGGCGACACTCCCGGGTGAAACTGGATTGGTGACTGGACTCTACGTCGATCGCACCGGGATTTACGGAGGCGACGTAATCGCCGTCACGACAAGCGGCGGCATTTGGAGGATCAACTCTGCCGGCCTCGCGACACGAGCGGCGCTTCTGGGAACAGCGCTTTCCGGGGTAACAACGATACCCGATGCGGCAGAGAAGTACGGTCCATGGTCCGGAAAGATTCTTGCCGGCGCGAAAGATCTCGGCCTCATCTATGCTGTCGACGCGACCGGAAACGCCGTTACTTACCCGTTGGGCATCAATGCCGGCGATATACGCTTGATCCCAGCGCACGAAAACTTCTACGGCGTTGATACGCTGAGCCGGAAAATCTGGGGGGCGCCGGCCGCTGCGTTCGCCGACATGATTGGCGACATCCTCATCGCCGAACCATCCGGCGCGCTCTCGCAAGTTCGCTGGAACGGAACCGAGTTCGAAACACACCACCTCGCGCAGGTCAGTCAATGGGAACAGATCGCATTCGCACCTGCCGGCATCGCCCAGATCCCGGGCGTCAAACAAATCTTCGACAACCTCGCCGTCGTCAGACATGCTCCCGAGATCGACAGCGGACGCGTCGAAGGTGCGCTCTGGCAGTTGCTGGGCGAGAACATCTTCCTGAGCGGTACCTCCGTCATCACATCAGACCTCCTCGTCCCGGGCACACCAACCGTCAACATCAGTAATGGCAATCCGACTTTCGCCGGTGTGATTGAGGGAAGCGAAAGCACGCAGCCGTCCGCCTATGAATTAAACCTGAGTGGTAACGCTTCGCTTCGACACCTGATCACTCGCACCGATCCGGTGACGTTGACTCCGGTCGGTGTACCACCGACGCCGGCAGGAACACGCATCGTCTCACTGACACAGGCGAGCCAAAGCGCCGGCGACTTTGCCACGTTGCGCGACTTGTCACTCTCCGGAAAAGCGGGCGCTGTTTCGATTCCAGCCGGAACTTACGGGAAGTTCTTAGCGTCAGGTCACACCGCGTTGGTTCTCGGCGTAGCAAATGCCACTGAACCTGCGATCTACAATCTCGAAGAACTGACGCTCTCAGCCGGCAGCGAGCTGCGTCTTGCTGGCCCAGTCATCCTGAACGTCAAAACGAAAGTGTCGCTTTCCGGTTCGAGCGTCGGCGCGGCTGAGGATCCGAAACGACTGTCGTTGCGGATCGCTACCGAAGGGTTGAGCCTGAGCGGCGGAGCTGTGCTTTACGGCGTCGTACGCACTCCTGAAGGGCTCGTATCAATCATCGGTAAGGCGCGGTTGCGGGGCACAGTCAGTTGCGATCGGCTTCGGGTCAACGGCAATGGCGTGCTGCAGATCACGGAGAATGACGTTCCTCCGCCACCGATCAATCGCCCGCCATTAGTAGACGCGGGCGCCGATCAGACGATCACGCTTCCGACTGATACCGCCAGCTTGAGCGGCGCCGCGACCGACGACGGTCTACCTGCCACCAGCAATCTCACAAGCACATGGCGTCAGGTTAGCGGGCCCGGATCAGTCACGTTCGCCGATGCGAGCAGCTTGACGACGAACGCGACTTTCGTCGAGCCAGGCGACTACGTGCTCGAGCTGAAAGTGTCCGACGGACAACTTTTCAGCACTGACACGCTCACCATCACCGTCATTCCACGCAACCAGCCGCCGGCAGTGGAAGCGGGTCCGGATCAGGAGATTGAATTACCAAACTCTGCAACTTTGAGCGGTTCCGTTAGCGACGATGGGCTTCCAAAAGGGGCAAGTGTGTCCGTGAGCTGGAGCGTCGTAAGCGGCGCCGGCGCCGTTACGTTCGCTGATGCAAACTCACCGACGACCACCGCCGCGTTCAGCGCCCCCGGCTCTTACATACTGAAGCTCTCCGCGAATGACACGGAGTTCACAGTCGAAGATCAACTGACGATCACAGTCTTCCCGGAGAATCAGCCACCCACTGCGAATGCGGGAGCAGATCAAACTATCCGTCTGCCCAACGCTGCATCACTGCACGGCGTTGTGAACGACGACGGTTTTCCACACGGCAGCACACTTACCGCGACGTGGAGCTTTGTGAGTGGACCAGCGGGAGTCACTTTCGGGGACGTCGCCGCGGCCGACACGACCGCGACCTTCACCACCGACGGCACGTACGTTCTCAGACTCACCGCAAACGATTCCCGCTTTAGCGCGAGTGACGACGTCACGATCACTGTCCTGCCGGCAAACGAAGCGCCATTGGTTAACGCCGGCGTCGATCGCACGCAAGCATGGCCGGGCGGCGCCCTCGCCTTGCAAGGCGCTATCAGTGACGACGGGTTGCCAATCGGCAGTACTCTCGCCATCAACTGGTCTGTCGTGAGTGGACCAGGCAACGTGACGTTCGCCGATTCACACTCGCCTGACACTCCAGTCACTTTTGCCGCGCCGGGCACGTATGTTTTGCGATTGACCGCCACCGACTCGGTGTTCACAACCAGCGACGACGTGACGATTAGTTTGAGCGAGTTCAACCAGGCGCCGTTAGTCAACGCCGGTCCGGATCAACTCGTCACGCTGCCCACGTGCGCAGCTCTTTCCGGCAACGCGACCGACGACGGATTGCCAACCGGCAGCACACTAACATACAGATGGATCAAGGTAAGTGGGCCAGGCACGGTCACGTTTGCCAACGCGTCCGCTCTCGCAACCGGCGCGTGCTTCAGCACCGGCGGCGTTTACGTGCTCAGGCTGACTGCGAGTGATTCCGGTCTCGCCGCCAGTGACAACATCGCGATCACGGTCAACAATGCGCCGCACATCACCTCACAACCGATCACGACTTACCAGCCGCCGACAGCCGCGTCTTCAGCGATCGTCCTGAACGCCACCGTGCGCGACTTCACGGATGCGCATCCCGATTTCGAAAAGGGAATTTCAGGCTTGGTCACCGGGCTGGTTCAAACTCAACTCGGGCCTGACAGCAAACCGGTCTTCGTTGGTCCAAATGGACGCGGCGCAATCTCCAGCACTGCCAGCTTCAACCAGTGGTACAACGATGTTCCGTCAGTAAACCTGAAAACGACTATTCCGATTGAACTCAGAGAGACCACGCCGGGCTCGGGCGTTTTCTCCTTCCTATCCAACGCTTTCTTTCCGATTGACGGACAACTTTTCGGCAATCAGGGGCGCTCAAACAACTTCCACTTCACGCTCGAAATACATAGCAATTTCACTTATCGCGGCGGCGAAGTGTTTCAGTTTACCGGCGACGACGACATCTGGGTTTATGTCAACGACCGCTTGGTTGTCGATCTTGGTGGCGTTCATGGCGCCGCATCCGGCTCTGTCAATCTCGACAGTCTCGGCCTTGTTAAAGGCTCTACTTACAAGTTCGATTTCTTCTTCGCCGAACGTCACACGTCTGGCTCGAATTTCCTCCTGCAAACGAGCATCGCCCTCCAACCCGATCGCCAATACATCTATCAGGTGCAGGCGACTGACGCCGACAACGAGCCGCTTGTCTACAGTCTCGAAACAGCGCCGCAGGGAATGCAGATCAACTCCGCCACGGGACTGATCACCTGGAACCCCGGCATTAACCAGGTCGGCGTGCACAACGTCGTCGTGAAAGTCACGGACCAGCGCGGCGCGTTTGATACACAGAGCTTCACCATCACGGTGATCAATCCGCTCAACAAAGCGCCGGTGGTCAACGCCGGGCCGGATCAGACGATCACGTTGCCGGCAACAGCGTCGCTGCAGGGCTCTTTCACTGACGACGGTTTGCCAGCCGGTATCACTCCAGTGGTTTCGTGGAGCGTTGTGAGTGGGCCGGGAACAGTTGTCTTCAGTGATCCTAACGCTGCGACAACTACCGCGAGCTTCAGTAAAGGCGGAACGTACGTCTTACGACTGACGGCTAATGATTCAGCGGTACTCGGCCAGGACGAAGTCACAGTCACTGTTATTCAACTTAATCAAGCTCCCGTGGTCAGCGCCGGCAATGACCAGACGATTACGTTGCCAGACGCGGCGACGCTCAATGGGTCATTCACCGACGACGGTCTGCCGACCAGCGTTGTCAGCGCCAACTGGAGTTTCGTGAGTGGTCCAGCGGCGGTGACGTTCGGCAATGCGAACCAACCTGTAACGACCGCCACGTTCACCGTGCCTGGAACTTACGTCCTGCGACTCACCACCAGCGATTCGCTGTTGAGTGGAAGTGATGACGTTACGATCACTGTCAATCCGCATCCCTGTCTCAATCCGCCGCAGGGCCTGATTGGTTGGTGGCAAGGTGAAGGCAATTACATCGATCTGGTGAGCGGCAACAACGGCACGCCGCTTAATGGACCCACTTTCATCACGGGAAAAGTCGGGCAGGCATTTCATCTCGATGGCACGGACGATTCCATTCAGATTCCCGACGCGACGAGACTCAAGCCTGCGAACATAAGTGTCTCAGCGTGGGTGAAGTTCGACTCGCTGACCTCCGTCACTTCAGATGTCGGCTTGCAATACATTCTCTTCAAACGCGGTAACGGCCCGTTTGAAGCGTTCTCGCTATTCAAACTCCGCGGCACCGGTCCCGACGATCGAATCCATTTCCTCGTCGGCTCCAATCCCACGGTTAATCTCAGGGCCGCCGCCGTTTCCACAACCGTGATCACGACCGGGCAGTACTATCACCTGGCCGGCACCTACGACGGGCACGACATAAAACTCTATGTGAACGGCGTGCTGGAGCGGACCCAACCGGCAAACTTCGACATCGGTTACCTGAATGGTAAACCGCTCGTCATTGGAGGATCGGGTGAGCCGTTTAATGGCAGGGTGCGAGGCGACGTCGATGAGGTTCAAATCTACAACCGCGTCCTGTCCGCTACGGACGTCCAATCGATCTACGAAACGGGAACTACCGGTCTGTGTGCGGGCCAGGTCAATCACCCACCAACAGTAAACGCCGGACCCGACAAGACGATAACGGTCCGCGATGCGGCAACTCTGCAGGGAACGGCTACTGACGATGGCCAGCCCGCTGGCAGCACGCTCTCGATCAATTGGTCAGTCGTATCTGGTCCGGGTACGGTCACATTCGATAACGCGCAGCAGGCCGGCGCCACGGCCACGTTCAGCCTGGCGGGAACTTATGTTCTGCGACTCACGGCGAACGACTCTGATCTGATCACTGACGATGATGTCGTCGTCACTGTGAATCCGAGTGCCGGCAATCAACCGCCCACAGTGAGTGCCGGTGCGAACCAGACGATACAGTTACCGAACACTGCGACACTCAATGGCACGGCCAACGATGATGGTCTGCCAACGGGCAGCACGCTCACCGCGACGTGGTCTGTCGTGAGTGGCCCAGCTCCGGTTACTTTCGGTAACGCAAACCAGGCACAGACGTCGGCTACGTTCACCGTGCCGGGAACGTACGTGTTGCGTCTCACTGCTTTCGACTCGGAGGTAACACGATTCTCCGACGTCACGATTACAGTCAAACCTAATAACAAAGCACCGGTAGTGAATGCCGGACCGGACCTCGTGATCACCTTGCCAGGCACGGCGACACTCAACGGCACAGCCACGGATGATGGAGTGCCGGCCGGTAGCACGCTTTCGGTGTTGTGGAGTGTTGCGAGTGGACCAGGCCAGGTCGGCTTCAATCCGCTGAATCGCGCAGCGTCAATTGCGTCTTTCAATACGCCCGGCACGTACGTCTTACGACTGACGGCGAACGATTCCGCGTTGACTACGAGCGACGACGTCACCGTCCAGGTCAATCCGGCGGCGCCGCCCGCGGTAGTGAGTATTAACTCTCCGGCTGACGGCTCGACCATCACTGATCGCACTAGCTTTATCGGCAGCGTGAGCGCGGGAGCAGTATGGAAACTCGAATACAGTCTTAACACGGACGATGGCTCTCCCGCACAAACGTGGACGACTATTGCCTCAGGCTCGACGACTGTGACCAACGACCTGCTCGGAACCTTTGATCCAACTGTGCTCCTCAACGGTATCTA
>DASYFE010000196.1:0-39911 GCA_036498585.1 Pyrinomonadaceae bacterium
GCATCAAGGGGACAGGAATTTCACCTGCACAGAAACCAAGTTATCCAAGACCAATTGCTGTTGGTCCATGTCCCTAATCCCTGACTCAACGAGTCATTTCTAGGGAACGGATCGCATTCTCCGCTGCGCTCCGAGTCCTCCGCTTCGCTTTGGCCCTGCGGGTGTGCTGGTCAGGCACCCTGCCGACTGAAGTAGTCGCTAGGGGGAAAAACCCTAATTGTCGCGTGTTTCACGCGCCCCTCTGACGGAAAAAACGACAGGATCTTGGCGAAGCGAAAAACTTCCGACCGTTTTTTTCCCGTTCCATCGCTGGTCCAAAAACGCCCTTTGACTGCCAAGTGTTGAAGCTCCTAGTGGTTCGTGAACTTCCAAGAAACCAGTCAAAACTCTGGCATATCTTTTGTTACTACAAAACGGCGGCTAAGACAGCCGCGTCGACGTTTTTTGAATCAAACGAGCGCCAATGGTCCAACTTGGACCAACATTCCGGCGCTCGATCACGAAAAATCGGAGTTCTGATCTTTCGGAACTAACTCCGATCGAGATCACGCGAGTGTTTAGTTTTGCCCCTCTGATTCCCACCCTCGCGTCACGAAAAAACGAATAACGGAAAACCAAATCCACCCGCCCGAGGGTGACAGGAAAGACGTGTCTCTTGAGAAATCCGATCACGGTTTAGCACCGCAAACGAATCGCGATTAAGAGACAAAACGTGAACCAAAACAGTGATGCAAACGAGCGCGCTTATGACCTCAGGAGTTTGAATTTATGTTGACGTTGAGCAACCCGATTTCGGTAGGCCATGCAATGGAATACTACAAGGAGAAGTTCACGAATAAAAAGGAGAATTACTACAGCCAATCCGGCGAAGTTAAGGGCCAGTGGTGCGGCACCCTGGCCGAAGAATGGAATCTGAAAGGCGAGGTATCCAGCGAGCAATACGAGCGCTTAGTTGCGGGTCAAGATCCTCATACTGGCGAGCAACTTATTCGCTCAGTTTCAGCCCGCGAGGTAGTTGACGAGGACGGTAAGAAGAAGATCACCAGCACCCATCGCGCCGGTTGGGATGCGACCATCAGCGCCCCTAAATCCCCTTCCTTAGCGGCGCTTGTCGGCGGCGACGAAGGCGTCCGAGAAGCCCACCGCGAGAGCGTCCAAGAGACTCTGAAAGAGTTTGAAAAATATGTGCAAGCGCGTGGCGGCGGCGACAAGCCAGCCATCACTACCGGCAAGATGATAGCCGCCCTATTTGAGCACACATCTTCGCGCCCTGATCACAAGCACGGTTACGCCGCGCCGCAGCTTCACACCCATGTTGTCATCTTCAACATGACCCAAACCGAGGACGGAAAAGTACGCTCCGTCGAGTCGGGCGAGTTGTTCAACAGCCAGAAACTTATGACCGCGATTTACCGCGCCAATCTCGCCGACAAGCTGCAAGCACTTGGTTATGAAATTCGAGTTGATCCAAGTACCGGCGCACCCGAGATCAAGGGTTTCACCGCCGAGTATTTGCAGGACAGTAGCCCCCGCCGCCAAGAAGTTTTGACCGAAGAAAAAAAGATAAGAGAACGCATGGCGAGCGAAGGGAAAACGGTTTCAGACAATGCCAGAGTGAAACAAGTTGCCGCTCGAAAAAATCGCCGCAGCAAGAATTTCGACACCGACTTAATGAAAACACTCGCCCTCGAAATGGACGTAAGGCATGACTACCAAGCTCAACGCATTGTAGCCGAAGCGCGGGAACGATTGCCGCTCCGCTTGTCACAAAACGAGATTGAAAGGCGCGCTCAGGAAGCTGTCACTTTTGCACGCGATAAGGTCATGGAAAAAGACGCCGTGGCCGATATGCGCGACCTTCGGATGCACGCTTTGCGCCGCCAGCTCGGATTTACAAACTACGCCGCCGTTGCCGCCGAGATTCACCGCCGACAGGAGAGTGGCGAGTTCATAAACATCACCGGCCCGGAACGCCAACCCGAGACCACTACAGAGCGCATGTTGGCGATGGAAAAGAAGAATATTCAGACCATGGTGGACGGTAAAGAGAACCGTCCGGCAATAGTCGAAGCAGAGCGCGTCAATGAGGTTGTGACCGCCACAGCCAAGCGCCAGCAGCGCGGACTAAACGCTCATCAGAAGTCGGCCATTGAACAAATTCTTTGTAGCAGAGATCGGATCATCGGTTTGCAAGGCGGCGCGGGAACCGGCAAGACAACGGCGCTTTCCGTTCTGCGCGAAGCAGCCGAAAAAGAAGGCTATCAGGTGCGCGGGTTTGCCCCCTCCGCACGTGCCGCGCAGCAGCTTGGCGAAAGCGGTATTGAGAGTGAAACCATCCAGTTGTTTTTGCGCCGGCGAAAGCCGCCCGCCACCACCAGCCGCCTTTTCGTTTTGGATGAAAGTTCCCTCGCCAGCACTAAGCACATCTACAAGTTATTCGCCCGCCTCGAACCCGAAGATAAGGTGCTTTTAGTCGGCGACGTGCGCCAGCATCAGGCCGTCGAAGCAGGGAGTCCATTTGAGCAGCTACAACAGCACGGCATGACCACCGCAGCTCTCAGTGAGATCGTCAGACAGCGCGATAAAGAGCTAAAGCAAACCGTCGAGGAATTAGCAGCCCGAAACACGCCCGAAGCAGTCGCCGCGTTGGTCAGCCGAGGCAAAGTGATCGAGATCGCTGACGAGCGCGAACGCTTCGCAGCCATAGCCCAGGACTACGCTAAAAGTCCCATCGGCACGCTCGTTATTTCGCCCGCTAACCGCGAACGTTCCGAACTCAATTCGCTTATCCATAAAGAACTACAACACGAGGGAATAGTAAGCGGCAACGATCAGCAAACGATGGTCTATGTCGAGCGTAAGGATATGACCGGAGCGGAGCGTACGTTCGCCAATTCCTACCGACCCAACGAAGACATAATTCGCTACAACAGCGCCAGTAAAGTCTACAAAGTGAAGGCAGGCGCCTATGCGAAAGTCGTAGCGAGCGACCACGAAAAGAACAAAATTACAGTTCGCTTTCTTAATGGCAACGAGCTCACTTATAACCCGACGCGGTTTTCCGGTGTGAGCGTTTACTACGAAGCAGAGCGGGCCTTCGCTGAAGGCGACCGCCTACAGATTCGCGCTCCCTTTAGAGCGAAACGGATCGCTAACGCCGAGCTTGGAACGATCACCAAAATCGAACCAGACCGAATACGTTTAGCGATGGACAGCGGGCGCGAGGTTAGCGTTGAGCTTCGCAAGTTTCGTCACCTCGATTACGGCTATGCCGTTACCAGCCATTCCTCGCAGGGGCTAACTTTTGATCGCGTTCTGATCAACGCAGACACGCGGGAATCCGTGCGCCTACTCAATGACCGCATGGCCTACGTTGCCATTTCCAGAGCCAGGTACGACGCCCGGATCTATACCGACTCCACGCAGAATCTTTCGGAAGCACTCAATCGCGAAATAAATAAAATCACCGCGCTCGAAGCAGTACAAGGCAACGAACGCGAAGTGAAAAAAGATCGCGATGAGTTGAGGCAAGATCGACCCGCTGCGCAGCAGCCGCAACAACCGTTCGATCACGATATAAAGCGAATTCCAACGCATGTTGAGTCAGCACAAACCCAAGCCGCCCCGCCTGCGATTGAAAGCCGGAATTCGATTGCTAGAGCAACGAATGAAACCCTGATCCGTACTGACTCCGCGCAGAACTTAAGCGAATCTCTCAATCGCAGCACGAACCGGCCACCGGCGCTTAGAGCGACGCTGGACGACGACCGCGAGCTAAAAAACCATCGCGATAAGTTGACGCCAGATTCTCTCACCTCGCAGCAGCAACGACCGTCCGAGCACAACTTAAACCACGCCCCAACTCACTCTAAGCCAACCCCAACCAAAGCCGCCGAGCCTGAGATTGAAGGCCCAGAAATCGATCTCGGCGGATTAATCCGCTAAGAACATCCCTCGAACGTCAAGGAAGTATTTATGGCTAACAGCAAAAAAGTATTTAGCAAAGACAGCGCAGCAATGATATTAAATGGCCCTATCGGTAGGCGGCTTCTGAATGTCAGGGAGGCTGCCCAATACCTGGGACTCGAAGTAGACACCGTCTACAGAAAGGCCAGGTTGCGGGAGGTTCCCTGCGTCAAGGTCGGTCGAGCGTTGCGATTCGATGTGAAAGCTCTTGAGCAATTCATCGAGAAGCACGCAATCGACGCCATTGACTAAAGGAGAAGCTGCAAATGTCTATTCACAAGAAATCGGAAGGAGTGTTTGAGGTCCGTTGGCGGGCAGGAGGAAGACAAAAGAGCCTGCGGGTCCACGGCAGTCATGAACTAGCGCGTAAGATCGAACGAAAGAAAATGTCGATTCGGGATGAGAATCGCCACCTTGATGTTAAGCGTGAAATCAATCTGCGAATGTCGGCTTTGATTGATCGATACTGGAAGCAGTACGGCATTAAGAAGCGTTCGGCAGATCGTGAAAAGAGCATCCTTGAGGGCATCCGTTATGAGTTGGGTAAGTCTTTCGTTCGTGAGGTAGACGGCAATGCAGTTAGCCGCTGGTACGAAAAGCTCACGGCAGTTCATGAGTTATCACCGGGAACCGCAGTTCGGCACTTCAACGTCATGCACCACATGATGAAGAAGGCCGCCACCATCTGGACTAAGGACACTGGTATTGATCGGAATCCCGCCGATCAGGTCGAGGTAAAACGGCCAGACGATCAGAGGGATAGGTACTTATCCGAAGACGAGCTTCGGAGACTCAAGGTAGCACTGGATGAAAAGATCTATCGCAAGGGCACGAATGATTTCAACAAGACGTTTTGTCGTCTCAGAATGATTGTGCTAATTGCCGTTACCACTGGCATGCGCATGTCAGAAATCTTCGGCCTCAAGTGGTCTGACGTGATGTACAACGAGGGATTGTTAGCAGTGAGAGCAAAGCTCAAGGGCGGAAAGATGCGTTATGTTCCGATGCCTCCCGAGCTCGCCGACGAGTTGCGGCGCTACACGCCTCAACCTGCGAACAACGTTCTTTACATCGCAGGCAATAACCACGAGCAGATCTTTCCTCCGAAAGAAGGCGCTAAGGGCGAACGCCAGCGCGTAGAAGGAAGTTTTGAAGACCTGCTCGAAAGAGCCAATATTCAGGATTTCCGTTTCCATGATCTCCGTCATACGTTTGCATCGTGGTACATGATGAACGGCGGCGATCTCTACGAACTGGCGAAGATCTTAGGCCACTCGAATATCAAAATGACGGAACGCTATGCGAAGCTGGCGAAGCAACATATCGCTCGAACCAGCGGCACAGCACGCGAACTTTGGAAGATCCTTGAACCACAGTGCGCGAATGCCACGAACGTTGGCTGATGAATGTTCGCGTATTGTTCGCGCGAGGAAAATTGAATGTTTTTGGCTATCTGTAAGTTGTTGAAATTATTGGTGGCCAGGGACGGAATCGAACCGCCGACGCCGGCCTTTTCAGGGCCGCGCTCTACCAACTGAGCTACCTGGCCAGATGGTGCAGGAAAGAGGGCGTAGTATAAGAAGCCGCTCGAATCACTGTCAAATCACGCCGCAAAGACGGAAAAAAGTTTAGCCACAAAAAGGCAAATAAGACACAAAAAGGGGAGCCAGTCTTTTGTGCTTTTGTGCCTTTTTGTGCTAACGACTCCAGTATCTCTTAATCCGCTCGGCCAGCATTGGGAATGGGACGTAATCCGCGCTGCGGCCGGCCTCGCGCAGCTCTGCGACCATGCGCATCGCGCCGTCAGCGTTGCGTGTGTGGACGAGGATGGTCGAGGCGCGTTGCAATTCGGGGTTGCTGCACAGCCAGCGAGCGACGGCGTAACCGGTTCGTTCGTCGTCCGTCGACTCCGCGTTGTAGTGCTCCGGGTGCAGATCGTGATCGAGGAAAATTGCGTCGTAAGAGCTCGCGCTCAATAATTCACGCGCCTCTTTCACGTTATTAGCAATGTCAATGTAATCGCCTCTGAAGCGGTTCGTGAACCAGCGATGGCGGCGCACGTCGTCATCCAAAAGAAAAACACGAATGGGATGACGCTCCGCCCGTACCGATTTCAGACCAAGCTTGCTGAGCAACGACTGCCACAAACTCATACTCTTCCAACTAAAAACATCCGACTTGTTACTGCGCGAGCGTTATAGGGTATCATGCGGTTACACTCGGGTGTACCCAAGGTGATTAACTTGATAGACGAAACTGAACTCCACCCCACGGAGAATACAGAGGTTTGCGCAGAATGCTTCGGCACCGGTACTAAAATCGATCCGGTGAAAGGCGCGATGCCGTGCCCCTGCCGCCGTCCCGATCACTTCAAAAGATTGCTCGTTTCCGCCCGCATTCCTCCGCGTTACGCGCGTTGTTCATTCGAGAGTTTCAAATGCGCTCGTGGAAGTTCTCAGGATAACGCACTACTCGCATCACAACGATTGATCGATGAGTTTCCAGCAGATCGTGGTTTGTTATTTATGGGTCCAACCGGTGTTGGAAAAACTCATCTGGCGGTGGCGATCATTCGTCGTCTAATTAGTAAAGGAGTTCCGGGAGTCTTTTGCGAGTTTGGCTCGTTGCTGAAATCGATTCAGGATTCTTACAATCCGATCTCGAAATCGTCCGAGCTCAAAGTGCTTTCTCCGGTTTACGAAACCGACCTACTCGTGCTGGACGAGCTGGGCGCGACCATTCCCACCGATTGGGTCCGCGATACGATGTATCAGATTATCAACAAACGTTACAATGACAGAAAATTGACCATACTCACTACGAACTACTCCGACATACGCGAATCTGACAAAGAGCAGACTTTGGAAGATCGCATCGGCACACGACTGCGGAGTCGCCTTTACGAGATGTGCACGAAAGTAGTGATGGACGGAGGAGACTACCGGCGAGTTGGTATTTAAGCAGGGATGCCCAAACGCACAGACATACACAAAATCCTGATCATTGGTTCTGGTCCGATCGTGATCGGCCAAGCGTGTGAGTTTGATTACTCGGGAACGCAGGCGTGCAAAGCGCTGCGACAGGAAGGCTACGAGATCGTGCTGGTCAACTCGAACCCGGCGACGATCATGACCGATCCCGAAACCGCAGACGTCACTTACATCGAGCCACTCACAGTCGCTTCAGTAACAGAAATAATTCGTCGTGAACGGCCGGACGCACTGCTGCCGACAGTCGGTGGGCAAACGGCGCTCAATCTAGCGATCGCGCTCGAAGATGCGGGCGTGTTGCGCGAGTACAACGTCGAGATGATCGGCGCGAATCGCGACGCGATCAAAGTCGCAGAGAATCGTCTCCTCTTTAAACAAGCGATGGACGAGGCGGGTCTCGAGATGCCGCGCGGCGGGTTTGCGAAGTCGTGGGAAGAAGCCAAGCAAATCGTTACGCAAACTGGTTATCCGGCGATCATCCGACCGTCGTTTACGCTCGGCGGCACCGGCGGCGGCATTGGTTACAACCCGGAAGAGTTTGAAGAGATCATTCGTGGCGGACTCGCTGCTTCGCCGATTCACGAAGTGTTGATTGAAGAGTCGATACTCGGTTGGAAAGAGTTTGAGCTCGAAGTGATGCGCGATCTTGCTGACAATGTCGTGATCATCTGCTCGATCGAGAACTTCGATCCGATGGGCGTTCACACGGGGGATTCGATCACGGTCGCACCTGCGCAGACGTTGACTGATCGCGAGTACCAGGTGTTGCGCGACATGGCGATCAGAGTGATTCGAAAAGTCGGCGTCGAGACGGGCGGCTCGAATATTCAGTTTGGAGTGAATCCGGAGAACGGTGACGTTCGCATCATCGAGATGAACCCGCGCGTTTCGCGTTCTTCCGCGCTCGCGTCGAAAGCGACAGGTTTCCCGATTGCTAAAATCGCGGCAAAGCTCGCTGTTGGTTACACGCTCGATGAGATTCCGAACGACATCACGCGCAAGACACCTGCATCATTCGAGCCGACGATCGATTACGTGGTCGCAAAGATTCCGAAGTGGGACTTCGAAAAGTTTCGCGAAGCGGAAGACGTGCTCGGGACGCAGATGAAGTCCGTCGGCGAAGTGATGGCCATCGGCCGCACTTTCAAAGAAGCGCTCTTTAAAGGACTGCGCTCACTCGAAGCAGTCAAACCACTGCGACTCGAAGACATCTCCGACGACGAGCTGCAACGGAAGTTAGCGCGTCCTAACTCGCAACGTTTCTCATACATCACTTACGCGCTCCAGCACGATTGGCCTATCTCGGAAATTTATCGCTTGTCGCGTATCGATCCGTGGTTTCTCGATCAGTTGCAGCAAGTGATGGATATTCAGCGCAATGTCGAGGGCTCGAAACTCGAAGACATCTCGGCCGACGAATTGCGCGAGTTTAAGGAAGTCGCCCTCTCAGATCGCCGTCTTGCTTATTTAACTGAGCATTCTGAGGACGAGGTGCGCGAGTATCGCAAGAAGTTGGGAATCGTTCCCGTTTACAAACGTGTCGATACTTGCGGCGCTGAGTTTGAATCGCACACGCCGTATCTTTACTCGACGTACGAGACTGAGGACGAAGCCGCGCCGACCGATCGGCGCAAGATCATGATCCTCGGCTCTGGTCCGAATCGCATCGGGCAGGGAATCGAGTTTGACTACTGTTGTTGTCATGCTTCGTTTGCGCTGCATGAAGCCGGGTTTGAAACGATCATGGTCAACTGCAATCCGGAAACCGTTTCGACCGACTACGACACTTCCGATCGTCTCTATTTCGAGCCGCTCACGTTCGAAGATGTGATGAACATCGTCGACGTCGAGAAACCGGAAGGCGTGATCGTTCAGTTTGGCGGGCAGACGCCTTTGAATCTCGCGATGCGCTTGCACAAAGCTGGGGTGAAAGTGATTGGAACTTCGCCTGATTCGATCGATCTCGCTGAAGATCGCAAACGCTTCGGCGCGTTGTTGAAAGAGCTCGGCATTCCGCAGCCTGACAACGGCATGGCGTCGTCGGTTGAGGAAGCGCGCGAGATCGCGAAGCGGATTGGTTATCCGGTGCTGGTGCGTCCGAGTTATGTGCTTGGCGGACGCGCGATGGCGATCGTTTACGATCAGGAAGCGCTCGAAACATACGTCCGCAACGCAGTCGGGTTCACGCCGGATCGTCCGGTACTGATCGACAAGTTTTTAGAGCAGGCGGCGGAGTTTGATGTTGATGCGCTTTCCGACGACACGGCGTGCGTGATCGCCGGTATACAGGAACACATCGAAGAGGCGGGCATTCATTCAGGCGACTCATCGTGTGTGTTGCCACCGGTGCGGATCGATCCGGAGCATCTCGAAACGATGCGTCATTACACGCGTAAGCTTGCTGCTGCGTTGTCAGTAAGTGGATTGATGAACATTCAATTCGCGATCAAGGACCATCGCGTGTACGTGCTCGAAGTGAATCCACGTGCTTCGCGAACCGTGCCGTTCGTATCGAAAGCGACTGGAGTTCCGATCGCTCGTATCGCGGCGCTCGTGATGGCGGGACAGAAGCTCAAAGACTTCGGTTTACCCGAAGAGTTAACAGTGAAACGATTCTTCATCAAGTCGCCGGTGTTTCCGTTCGCGAAGTTTCCCGGAGTGGATCCGATACTGAGTCCGGAGATGCACTCGACCGGCGAGGTGATGGGAATTGGCGACACGTTCGGCGAGGCTTACGGAAAGGCGATGACTGGCGCGGGACTGGGCTTGCCTTCGGCAGGCAAGGCGTTTCTGAGTGTGAAGGATGCTGATAAGGGAGCGGCGGTTTTGCTGGCGCGCAAGCTGTTGCGACTCGGTTTCAGTGTCGTCGCGACACTCGGAACCTCGGCGCGTCTGGTTGAAGTAGGACTCGACGTCGAAACAGTTTTCAAGGTCAACGAGGGCCGCCCGAACATCGTGGACCATATCAAGAGCGGTGAGATATCGCTCGTGATCAATACGCCCCTTGGTCGTGCTTCGCATTACGACGAACAGGCAATCCGGCGAGCAGCGTTGCAGTATGGTGTGCCGTGCGTGACGACGATGACGGGCGCGCAGGCGCTCGTCGAGGCGATCGGCGCTTACCGTGCGCAAGTATCTCCTAACGTACATTCGCTACAGGATCTGCACGCGATGCGAAGCTCGATGGATGCTGTGTCGTCAGTGTGAGGTGCAGTCTTGGCAATAAATTCCACGGAAACAATTCGTCGCATACTCGAGGAGTGCCGCACGATCGCGGTGGTTGGGCTTTCATCTGATCCTTCACGTGCGTCAAACAGCGTTTCTGGATACATGAGGCGCCAGGGTTATCGGGTGATTCCTGTGAACCCGAACGAGACGTCTGTGTTTGGTGAGAAGTCGTATCCGGATCTGTCAGCGGTAGAAGAGCAGATCGATCTCGTTGATGTGTTTCGGCGTTCGGATGAGGCGGGGAAGGCTGTTGATGAAGCGATTGCTGTGGGTGCGAAAGCGGTGTGGTTGCAGGAAGGTGTGATTGATTCTGCGGCGGCGCAGCGTGCGGAAGATGCGGGGTTGATGGTCGTGATGGATCGCTGCTGGCTCAAGGAACACATTCGCGCCCACCGCTGATCGTCATAGTTAGACAGGATTTACAAGATTTTTCAGGATAGACATGTAAATTCTGAGAAATCTTGTAAATCATGTCTAACATTAATGCCGTTGTTATTACCGCCAGTGATGCGTGCGCGCGCGGCGAACGTGAAGATGCCTCCGGCGCTGCGCTGGTCCAACTCCTCACCGATCTCGGCGCTAAGATAGTCGCCACGAAGATTCTTTCAGACGATCTCGATCCGTTAATAGAATCTCTAATCGATTTCGCCGATCGCGACGACGTGAATCTAATCATCACGACCGGCGGCACGGGCCTGGGTCCACGCGACAACACACCTGAAGCAACTCAACTTATTATCGAACGCGAAGCTCCCGGCATCGCGGAAGCAATTCGCGCCGAGTCATTGAAAGTCACACCGATAGCAATGATCTCGCGCGGCGTTTGCGGTGTTCGCTCCGGCACGCTGATCGTCAATCTTCCAGGTTCGCCGAAAGCTGTAAAGGAAAGTTTTGCAGTGATCGCGCCAGTACTCCCACACGCAATGGATCTACTCGCCGGCAGGACTTCACATAAAGAGGAGGGAAGGTGAGGACGTGAGGGGCAAACTTATCGATCACTCACGAACTCACCGTAAGCGGTTCGCTTCTGCGCCCGCAGGTGGTTACTGAGAATCTGGTAGAAACACTTCAAGCACACGGCATTCGTCTCTTCTTTCTTGTCATCGCGAATCTTCGATCCGCACCAACTACACTGAACCAAAAAATTCTGCTCTCTTTCTCTTCGGCTTTGGCTCATCTTTACCTCTCTACTAATTTAGTTTCGGCGAGCTTAGACGTCGGACGTTACGAGGTGATAACCACGAGGTTAAATTGCGATTAAAGCTCATTGCGCGTCGAAATTCAGACGACCATCAGACGTAATTAAGCTCAGACGCGAAATAAAACTTTTCTGTACTCACCCAGTTAACATTTTGGTAACATCTGCCCAACACGACGCCACCCCTGAAGCGTCATCGAAAGCCTGAACGTCAATGCGATTCAGAATCGAAAGGAAGCACTTTTCTCTCAAGCTCGCGCTTGCCGCTGCTTGCGTATGCGTCAGTGCTCTTTCGACATTCGCGTCCAGTGCTGTGGTGATCAAACCGGAAGTCTCGCGATCGCATCGTGAGGAACTGATCAAACGTCTTCGCGCCATCACCGGATGGAGCAGCCTGACCTTCGACAACAATGGCTCGCTCCGCTTAGGCGACACTCAAGCAAGCGGCGGCTCTGAAAGCGCTCGCCGTTTGCTGAAGGAAGCTATCGCCGGTCGAAACGTGATCGTGCTCGAAGATGCGAGCTCGAGAACCGATGTCGCTTTCTGTCGGGTGGTTCGTGGTCGTTGGGTCCGCGATGAACCGAATAAGCCGCCGGCGTTTGTCGTCCTCATCGACTTTACAGACTTTCAACAGCTCAGCGGCGACGCAGAAGCTCGCGCTGCGTTCGACGTCGGTTGGGGCTTACTTCACGAGCTCGATCACGTTGTTAAAGATTCTGAAGACGCACGCGATGCGAAAGCCGTCGGCGAGTGTGAGGATCATATCAATCGCATGCGTCTCGAAGTCGGTCTTCCCGTGCGCGTCGACTACTTCTTCAGCCGCGCTTATCTGAAGTCTGATTCAAACTTCAACGCGCGCTACGTTCGACTTTCCTTTGAGCGCGAAACGAAACGCTATTGGCTCGTGTGGGACGCGACGACTGTCGGTGGTCTCCACGGCGACAGCCAGCGCGCGCTCGTCCGTTAAGGTCACGTTGCCGAATCTTTGTGTCCGGTACTATACTTCGCCCAGCCAGCCGTTCTGTATAAATAACAACTCGGAGGAATGTCATGAGCAACTGGAGAAAGATTGCTGAGCGCTCCACAGTTCTTTTTTGTGTGTTGCTCACCATCTCAGCAGTAGCGCGATCCCAAACCCCTTCAGCGCGCGAAGACAATCGTACGCTGGATGAATACGATCGCACGTTGAATGTTATGAAGAACGACGCCAAAGCAGCCAGTGCGCGAAGGCGAAGCCTCTTTCCACAAATCAATGAAGACTTTCAGCGCATCCAGGTGATCCACAATGAGATCGTACGCATGCTCCAACCCGATAAAGGTTTGAACTACGAACGTCTTGCGGACCTCACGAATGATATGAAAAAACGAAGCGCTCGCCTGCGGGACAATCTGGCGCTGCCTCAACCGCAAAAAACCGACTCACTACCCACTCATTCCGAAGCAATCGACGAAGCCCACATCAAGAAGACGATCGCCGATCTGCACGATGTGATCGTTAACTTTGTTGCGAATCCGATTTTCAAGAACCTTGGCGTAGTTGATGCGAAGGTGGTTGATGGAGCCGGCGAGAACCTCGATAACATTATCGATCTCAGCGAGGAGATCAAAAGAGAAGCGAAGTTGCTAGGTAAGACCGCGAAGGACTGAGCACCACGTAGCGCACAGAACCGAGCGCGGTAGCGCCGGGTCAAATTCCACGATCACGTTTGATCATTGGAGTTGACCCGACGCTACCGCGCTCGGTTCTGTGCGTTACGCAGTGCTCAATAAATCTCAGAACGAATATCGCAATTGAATTCGTCCCGAGCGGTACGTGCGGAGGGTTGTGTTTGGTCCTCCGTTAAGTTCCGGTTGATTGAAGAACGTATTGAAGACGTCCCCATTACTAAGTCCACCAAACGTGGCTGAATCCCAGGTAAAGATCGGATGATTGAACACGTTGAAGAAGTCGACGCGAATCTCAAACTTGTCGCCTTCCCATGGTGTCCAGGGCATGCCAATCGCTTTCGTCAAACTGAGATCGAGCCGGTTCCAACTTGGAGCACGAAGTGTGTTACGTCCCACGATTCCAGTACGGATGTTGGGATCGACTACAAACCGTGCGTCGTTGAGCGCGATCGGAGTAACGAAATCGTTTGAGCAGTATCCGGTTGCTGAAACCACATCACAAAAGTTGTTGGCAATCGCCACCGAATTGCGTGGAGCATTCGGATTGCTAACTGCCGGCCGATCGTTCGTGGCCACTCCATCATGGTTAATGTCAAGACCATTCAAGAAAGCCGTTTCCACGGCTCCTGATTGAATGCGCCAGATTCCCGAAAGCGTAAAGCCACTCGTGATCCCTTTCACAAACCGATTCTCCGTAGCGGAGGGAAGATCGTAGAGCCACGAGAATGAAGCTACGTGTGGAACGTCATATGTCGCCACACTGCGATCAACTCGCCGTCCCCCCAGATTGCCGAGTAGGTCCGACGCGCGGCTGGTTCCCCCAGACGTGACAAAGACCTCGCTGTTAACGTCGTCAATCGCCTTCGAGAACGTGTACGCGAAACGGAACAAGAGTCGATCTGCGAATCCCCGCTCGAGTCGCGTTTGCAACGAATGGTAAGTCGAATCACCGCCGTTGGTGCGAGGCTGCACTGCACCAAAACCGGGATGCACACGCGGGTTCCCGGCTGCGAGTATATTGCGAGGATTCAACTCTTCGTTGATGAAAAGATGAATACCGCGCGACCCTACGTACGCGACATCAGCGACCATCTTCCAGGGAAGCTGGCGTTGAATGCCGAAATTCCAAACATATGTTTTCGGGTTGTGCAGATTTGGTGTCACTGTGGACTGAGTCGTTAACGGATTCGGCGCAGGCGCTTCTGTTGGAAGGACAGTGGATGCGTGAGCAAAACCCCGAATCGGGTCAGGTGCATCCGATCCAAAAAGGCTGGCGCCGACAGCGTTAGGTGACGAAGCCACCGTGTTGCTGAGAATGTTGTTGAAGAAGATGTCGTAATTCACAGCGAAGCCGCCGCGGATTACAGTTGCATCATTGCCCAGCACTCGCTTCCAGAAGTTCGGCGTATAGGCGAAGCTGAAGCGCGGAGCAAAGTTATTCTTGTCTCGCTGAACCTCACAACGAGTTGGGAACGGAACGTCGAAGCCGCAGAACGCCGGAAAGGCGGCTGTGTTTTGCGCCACACCATAAAGCTCATATCGCAAGCCGAGGTTTAGCGTAAGGTTTGGACGAACACGCCAATTGTCGTTAATGAAGTACGCCTGATTGATCACGTCCGGATGATCGGTGTTCTCGCCAAAAACCTTCTGGGCAAAAACGCCTGAATTCCCAGAGAAGTCTTCCAGGAAGTTTTCCAAAGCTGTATTTACGAGGTTGTCATTCTCGTCGAGAGAATCCGAGAAGGCTAAGGATCCACGCGTGTTAATGGGAATAAACTGTTTAGCACGCTGCATCATGATATCGAACCCGCCTCGCAGCGTGTGATTGCCTATCGTGTGCGAGATCGTGTCCTGAAGCTGGTAGTTATTGAAGATTCGACCCTGCGGAAAAGTGGCGTCAGGACCGATGCTGGTTATGTCCGAAGCAGTTCCACCGAAAGTAAATTGCGGCGGCGCCGTCAGCAGGTCAGGGTTGCGATAGTTGAAGAGCACGTTGAAACGTCCGTAACCAAAACGCAGCTCGTTGGTTGTTTTGGGTGAGAATGTCCGCGTCCAGGTGACGAGGGCATTCTGAATCAAACTGGGCACGTCAACTTCCGTTCCTGGAAATTGAAGTGACGAAAACGTCGGAACCTGATTAGCGAAGAGCTGATTGTCAGCCAGGTAACGAACAGCGACGCTGTTGTTGGAATTCGGCGTCCAGTCTACGCGGAAGAGATACTGAGTATCATCCACGGGTTGTGAGCTTGTTCGCGTCGCGGTGCCGAATGGGATACTGATATTGTCACGGAACGGCACCTGAGTGACGCCCGTTGTACCGCGCAAGTCGCCGATGGTTTCGAGATAACGATCAAGGTTTGCGCTCGTGCCCGCAGGGAAGAGCGCGCGCAGTTGCGCCACACCCTCTGCTGTGGGGACCACGGGTGATGACGTCACGCCACCCGCCCGGAACGGCGACCATTGAATCGTGCCGAAGAAGAACAGCTTGTTCTTCAGGATTGGACCACCAACCGAGAAGCCGTAGTCGTTCTCGATCGTGACCGGCTTCTTTGTCAGCTCGAGCCCAGCTTTCTCAAACGGTGAAAGCGCTGAGAGCCTGCTGGGAATAATTACATCGTACACGGAACCGTGAAACTCGTTCGATCCGCTACGAGTAATCACGTTGACGACAGCGCCGCCGGCGCGACCAAACTCAGCCGAGTAATCGCTTTGTAAGACAGTTACTTCGTTGTAGCCGTCGCGCAATACTGGTTGATAAAACTGGCCGGTGATTGAGTTGTCGTTGTTATCGAGTCCGTCGATCAACTGATTGTTTGCGCGTGGGCGCAGGCCGTTCACTGAGAACTCTGTTCCCTGAACGAAGCCGCCCCCTAATGGACCCGGATCAGAGACGCCGGGCAGTGTGAACACGAGGTTTACGGGATTGAGACCCTGAACGGGAAGTTCCGTAATCTGTCGATTCTCGAGCGTGTTGACACGTGCGCCGTCCTGAGTTTGAAGCTCGACACCAGTTGCTGAGGTAACGGTTACTATCTCGGCTGGATTTCCAACCTCTAATAGAAACTGAGCTTCGGCAGTTTGAGCGGCTGCCACCACTACTTCACGAGTTGCGGATTTAAATCCAGTTGCAGTCACCTCAACCCTGTAGGTTCCGGGATCGACTGCGTCAAAACGGTAGCTGCCATCTTGTTGTGAGATGGTTTCACGTGTTGTTCCGGTCGCCGTATTCGTGATTTTGATAGTGACGCCGGGGACAGCAGCTTGGTTAGGGTCTGTAATGTTACCAACGATGAAGCCCTTACTAGTTTGACCCAGAGAGGTGGTTACCAATAAGAGCAGCATCGCAATACTGCAAGTTACATATTTCATCTTTGGCAGACCTCCGAAATTTCGGAAAATTACTTTGAATGTTGATTGTTGGTTCTGGGGTGCAATTGGAAGGGGCAACTACTGGGCCAGTGCTGCATGAGAATGGATCGCTTGAGTGGATTGAGAAGTTTTTTTGAATCACGAGTGTCGCGATCCAAATCCATAAATTTCTCCAAAAATGAAAAGTGATCGAAGCGCACGAGCGCTCCCAAAATTTTGCAGACACAAAATCGTGATGCTACAACGTTTTAGATTTTGATTCGTAATTCTGAAGGAGAAAGCTCGCGAAGCGAGCGGCAGCGTAAAGCCTGGGGCGTGAGCCCCAGGATCGGAAATTGAAATTACGCCGAAGGCGTTCGCTAATTTCAGCCCAGGGTTCGAGGCACGAGAACCGTGGGTCCAGTGCAGAAAAGGCATTCAAACCCTGAAAGGGTTCGCCAACCGCGGAACCCTTTCAGGGTTCGAACGCCTTAATGTGATGGTCCCCAGGGTTCTCGTTCGTCGAACCCTGGGGTCGGCAATTAATTTCGATATTAACCCTGAAAGGGTTCGCCAACCGCGGAACCATTTCAGGGTTTAATTTTTATTTGATGATTATCCCCAAGGTTGTCGCTGGCGCTCCAACCGTGGGCTGAAATTAGCCAACGCCTTCGGCGTATTGCATGCTTTACTCGCAACTGACTCACCGATCCACTTAACAAACATTTAAGGCGCAATTCACAGGGCTTTAACCGCTCGGGGATAAGGTCTGCCTTTGAATCACGCAGCCTAAAGCTCAATGCAAAACCTAATGATCTATTTTCCACAGGAGAATTGTATGTATTCGACTAATGTTCCCCGGCGACTCCTGCTCGTCGCGCTGATGTTTGCAACGGTCTTCCTAACTACTCACGCCCAACAGGATCAGGGCCGCATCGGAGGTGTTGTTAAGGACGCTAACGGAGCCGTCGTGCCTGGCGCGTCGGTGCTGGTGAAAAACGAACGCACCGGTGAAGAAAGGACGGCGACGGCAACAGAATCCGGCGCCTACATCGTTTCCGGCCTCAGACCTTCGGTTTACACGATCACCGCATCTGCGCAGAACCTTAACGTGCGCGCGACGAGCATCCAGTTGCTCGCCGGTCAGGAATTGAATCTCGACCTGACACTACAGGCCACCGGAGTCGAAGCGAAGGTTGACGTCGTCGCCGCGCCAGACACCGGCATCGACACCGGAACCGCAGCGATGGGCGTGAACGTCAATCCACGGGAAGTCGAAGCGCTACCACTCAATGGACGCCAGCTCTCCCAGCTTTACTTGCAGGCCCCGGGCTCGGTGAACAGCGGCTCGGGCACGTTCGGCGACATTCGCTTTAGCGGACGCGCAGTGCAACAAAACGTGATTCGCTACGACGGCATCGAGGGCTCAGCCATCATCGACGCCTCGCCGGGGAACCTCAATGGTGAAGTGCCGTCACCTTTCAGACTGCAATCGAGTTTGGAGAACGTGCAGGAGTTTCGCATTGATTCAAACAACTTCCCAGCAGAGTTTGGTACAGGCACTGGCGGGCAGGTCAGCGTCGTAACCAAATCGGGAAGCAACGCGTTTCACGGCTCGCTGTTCGAATACTTCCGCAACGACGCGCTCGATGCCGCAAACTTCTTCGACAACGTAATCGGACAGAAAGCTCCACTGCGACTCAACCAGTTTGGCGGATCTATTGGCGGTCCAATCGTGCGAGACAAAGCCTTCTTCTTTTTCAGCTATGAAGGCTATCGCCTGCGCGCGGGGGTAAACGCAGTCGAGGCGGTGCCGGGTTCGGCGAACCGGCTTTGTTCGTTCGGAACGGGCACGATTAACTGCAATGCGACAAGTGTTGCACTGCTGCCGGCTTTTCGCTCACCTGATGCGGCAATCATCTCAACCGGGTCGGGAACTAATCTGTTCGACGTGGCCCAGTTGCAGGCGAACTCTTCGGTCGACGAAAACTCAGCCGCGTTGCGTCTCGACTATCGAATAAACACCAGGCACTCGTCTTACTTCCGCTTCTTCCGCGATCAGGGAAGCAACGATCAGCCGGAAGGCGTTACCGGTCGACGCGTCTCGATCAAAGCAGTTCCGCAAAACGGCGTGATGGCGCTGCAGTCGTTGCTTACGCCGACACTGCTGAACGAATTCAAGCTGGGCTACAACAGCGCTTACACACGCATCAACGGTCAGGCGCCGACGATCGCGGGCTTCGATCTCTCGTCAGCGGTTATCAACATCTCGGGCAACACGGCAAACTTCGCGCTGCCGGGTCAGGGAACTTCAGCCGGTACCGCAGTGCCCGGCGGCTTAGTGCGCGCAAACAGCGCGACCAACGGTCGTGGTCAGCCTTACACGCCTTACTCGCTTTCATTCATCGACAGCGTTAACTGGACCAAGGGAAACCACAACGCGAAGTTTGGCGGCGAAATCAGAATGATTCGCTTGTATACCGACCGCCTCGGTGGGACCACCTACACTTTTTCAAACCTTAACAACTTCCTGACGAACACTGCACAGTCAATTCAGTTTCTGGGCGACGTGAGCGCGCCGAGTCCTTTCAATAATGGCGCGACCGGACAGAGGTTTGCGAAACAGGAGTACTACATCACGTATGCGGAAGATGAGTGGAGGCTTAGGCCAAACCTAACGCTCAACTACGGTCTGCGTTACGAGTACTACACGCCGTTGCGAGAAGATCGAAATCTGCAAGTGCTGTTTGACATCACAAACGGCACGCTTCGACCGCCGACTGAACAGGCGTATCAGTCTTCGAAGACAAACTTTGGCCCACGCATCTCGATGACGTGGTCGCCGAATCCGAACAGCGCCGGCTTCTTCGGCGGCGGCCGCACGGTGCTTCGCGGTGGGTTCGGGATCTTCTATGGACCAGGCCAGACAGAAGATCAGATTCAGCCGATCGAGAGCGATCGAATCAGCTCGACCTTTACTACTAATCCGATCGACGCGACTCAGCCGCTGAGATTCCCGCTCGACTCGAGTGTTGCGGTTGCGTTCTTCAACAACCCTGCGAACGCAAACAATCGCTCGTATCAACCGCGTGCTTACGCGCCCGACTACAAGATTCCTGAGAAGGTCTATCAGTACACGGTCTCTGTGCAACAGGAATTGTTTTCAGGAACTGTGTTGACGGCAGCGTATGTCGGCAGCCAGGGCAGGAATCTTTTCCTGCGTAGCATCGCCAACAAGATTCTGCCGGGACAAACGACAGTTGCAAACAACATCGCGACGCTTCCTTCAGGGTTTGGCGTGGTGAACCTGGCAGCCGCTGATGGTCAGATTACGGCCGTTCGAACTGTCAGAGAGTTTGCGATCATCTCGGGAAACAACGTGCGAAATCCCTTCGCTGAAGTTGACTACAAAACCAGCGGCGGCGACGACAGCTATAACGCGTTGCAGATGACGCTCGCGCGCCGAATCACCACCGGGCTGACGCTCAACTCGCAGTACACCTTCTCGCGCAGTTTCGGAAACACAGCCGGCTCCAACGAAGCGAGGACGTCGGCCATTCCTGACGACTTCGAAGCGGATCGCGGTTACAACAACTTCGACGTGCGTCACACTTTCAACATCAGCGCGCTTTACAAACTGCCGTTCGGAAAAGGAACCAGTCACGAGTTTGGCAGCGTCGGAAATGCGTTGCTGGGTGACTGGGAGATTGGCGGTATCGTCAACGCTCGCAGTGGTCTTCCGATTGAAGTCGGAATTGTTAGACCGGATGTGGTGATGCAATGTGCGCAGGCGACTTGTCCGGTGACTGTTAACGGAGTTGCGACCACTGTGCCGCAGGGATTTGTGGCTAACTTGCCGAGTGGCTCACTGCCAATCGGGTTTGTCGGCGTGATTAATACGCCGGGCGGCGGCGCTTCAAGAAACATTCGCCGGCCTAACTTGATTCCTGGTGTCAATCCATATCTGAACAACGATCGCAATCTGATCAATCCGGCGGCGTTCTCGATACCTGGCCCGGGACAATTTGGCGACGTGAAGCGAAATGCTTTGCGTGGACCAGGCTTCAACCAGTTTGATTTGGTCTTCAATAAACGCTTCGCTCTTACGGAGTCGACAAACATCGAGTTCCGCACAGAGATATTCAACATCTTCAACAATACAAACTTTGCAGTGCCGTCAACCACGCTGAACAATGCGCTGCCCAACGTAACGCTTGCGGCCGGCAGCAATGTGGGCGTGCTTGCGCCGGGAGGTCTGCAGCCAGGGGCGAGCAATGGTTTCAGTCAGTCACAGGCAGGCGGCGCATTCGGTCTCTTGCGACAAACGGTCGAGCGCACCGTTGGTCTTGGCACCAACCGCCAGATCCAGTTTGCGTTGCGGCTTAACTTCTAGTCCAAGTCGTTGAACAGGATTTACAAGATCAAGACAGGATTTACATGTTCATCTTGAAAAATCATGTAAATCCTGTCTCCAGCTCTCAAGGGAAATCGATATGCCACTACAAGAAATGACACACGTCGAACATAACAGTCTGATTCCCACGGCTGAAGACATCTACGACGATGGCTTTCTGCGAGTGGAGCACAAGAACTACTACGTTGCGTGCGGCGGCAGCCCGATTAAGCTGCCCCGCACCGAGTTTTTGATCTTCTCGCGGCTGACGCGGACGCCAAACCGGATCGTCGCGTCCGACGAGCTGTGGAGCTCAGTGTGGGGAGCGAACAAACCGCTGAACACCGAGAGCCTTCACGTTTACATCTATCGCCTACGGGCCAAGCTCGCCGACTTCGGACTGCAAATCGAAACGATGGTTAACGTCGGCTACAGGCTGATCACAGAGAGCCGGGGCCGCTAGCTGTTAACTCAGAATTCAGGCGTAGTTCAGTTAGATGTAACACCTGCTGCTTAGATTTGGGCTTCGTAAAACGCTCGCCCTATCAGTCCAACAGCATTGGAGATGCTAAATGTCTGTCTCGAAGAGAAGCTTTCAGCTTGTAGCGTGGTTTAGTGCAGTCGTTTTTCTGTTCGCCTCGATCGCTTGCAACAACAACGGTGGGGCCGGCGGCTCGGGTTCGGTAAGCCTGCAGGGCGCGGGCGCGAGCTTTCCCAATCCGCTCTATCAGAAATGGTTGAGTGAATACGGAAAGGTTCATCCGAACGTGAGGATCGACTACCAGTCGATCGGTTCCGGCGGCGGCATCAAGCAACTCAAAGAGCAGACAGTCGACTTCGGCGCCTCTGATGCGCCGATGAGCGATGAGGATCTCAAGTCAGCGCCGGGAGAGATTGTGCACGTTCCGACAGTGCTCGGCGCAGTAGTCATCACTTACAACCTCGAGGGCGTAAAGCAGTCGCTGCGGTTCTCTCCTGAAGCCCTGGCCGACATCTTTCTCGGTAAGATCAAGAAGTGGAACGATCCGAAGATCGCGGCGGACAATCCCGGCGTGCCGCTGCCGGCAAGCGACGTCGTCGTGATCCATCGTTCGGACAGCAGCGGCACTTCGGCTGTCTTCACTGATTACCTTTCAAAAGTCAGTCCCGAGTGGAAGGAAAAAGTCGGCGCCGGTGTTTCGCCGAGCTGGCCCACCGGCATTGGCGGTAAAGGTAACGAGGGCGTAACCGGTCAGGTAAAGAAAACGCCGAACACGATCGGTTACGTCGAGCTGGTCTATGCAGTGAAGAATAGTTTGCCGGTGGCCCACGTCAAGAACGCGAGCGGCAACTTTATCGAGCCGACGATTGATGCAGTCATCGCGGCCGCAGCAGCCTCCTCCGCAAACATGCCTGATGATTTGCGCATTTCGATCACGAATGCCGCGGGCGCGCAGGCGTATCCAATTTCGAGTTACACCTACATCCTTGTTTACAAGAACCAGAAAGATGCGGGGAAAGGAAAAGCGCTCGTGGATTTTCTGTGGTGGGGAATTCACGACGGCGAGAGCTTCGCGAAAGAGTTGCAATACGCGCCGTTGCCGCCGAACATCGTGAAGAAAGCAGAGACCAAGATCAATTCAGTGACAGCCAACGGCGCCGCGCTTAGGTCATAAACCTCTTCTCTGTGCAACCTCTGTGTTCTCTGTGTCTCTGTGGTTCACTCGTTCTTAGACGGAATAACCACAGAGACACAGAGAACACAGAGGTTGCACAGAGAAGAAAGTCTGGAAAGTCAGAGTATGAGTGCTCTCGCAGAAAAACTTGGTGCGCCTTCAACGTGGCGACGAGCGCTCTCGCCGACAGGTAACACGGGCGATGCGGTGTTTCGCAGTTTGATGTTGCTTGTGGCGCTGTTGATGGTTGGAGTCGTGGTGGCGATGGTCATCGCACTCGCGACTGACGCAATGCCGTCAATCCGGCAGTTTGGTTTTGGTTTTTTGAAGGGCCAGGCATGGAACCCGATCAAGGGTGAGTTTGGCGCGCTGCCATTTATTTACGGAACGGTCGCTTCGTCGTTAATCGCGTTGCTGATCAGCGTTCCATTCTCGCTCGGTATCGCGATCTTTTTAGTCGAACAGGCGCCGCATTACATCGCGCGTCCCGTAGGTTTTCTGGTCGAGCTGCTTGCTGCGATTCCGTCGGTCGTGTACGGCCTCTGGGGCATCTTCGTGCTTGCGCCGTTCCTGCGTCAGTACATCCAGCCCGTGCTCGCGCAGTTGTTTGGCTGGACGCCTTTCTTTCGCGGAACCATAACGGGACTCGGCTTGCTCACAGGAGGAATCATTCTCGCGATCATGGTGACGCCGATCATCTCCGCCGTCGTTCGTGACGTGCTCGCGGCCGTGCCCGGTTCACAACGCGAAGCTGCGCTCGCGCTTGGTGCGACGAAGTGGGAAATGATTCGCGTCGTGCTCGTGAACGGCGCACCAGGAATTGCCGGCGCAGTGATCCTCGGTTTGGGCCGAGCGCTTGGTGAGACGATGGCGGTGACGATGGTGATCGGCAATCGACCGGAAGTAAGTCTCTCGTTGTTCGATCCGTCGTACACGATCGCGTCGGCGATCGCGAACGAATTCACTGAAGCCACTGGGGATCTTTATCTGAGCGCGCTGGTCGAGCTCGGACTCATTCTTTTTCTCGTCACGTTCATCGTTAACGGCATCGCACGGGTTTTGGTGTGGAACGTGACGCGACGAACTGGTGGAGTCGGTAGAGCGGCCTGATGGCAGCAAGTTTCACAAACGTCGATCGAATACGTCGTGCTAACAGCGCGTTCATGACGACGCTGACTGCGCTTTGCACGTTGATGGCCGTCGGCGCGTTGCTCGTGATCCTTGCTCACATCGCGTGGCAGGGAATCGGCTCGCTCAACTGGCAGTTTTTGATCGATCGTCCTCGTCCTGTTGGGGAAGGTGGCGGAATCGGAAATGCGATTGTCGGATCTCTCCTGTTGCTTTTGATCTCTTCCGCCTTCGGTCTGCCGCTCGGAATTTGTGTCGGCGTTTACTTGTCAGAGATTGGGCGCGGGCGGCTCGGCGGAGCGGTGCGATTCATTGTCGATACGCTTACCGGTATACCGTCGATCGTCACCGGAGTTTTTGTTTACGCGACCCTCGTGGTGCCGACGAAACATTTTTCAGCGCTCGCGGGCGGTATCGCACTCGCATTGATCATGATTCCGATCGTGGCGCGTACGACGGAAGAGATGTTGAAGCTCGTGCCGCACAGTTTGCGCGAAGGAGCGCTGGCGCTTGGTGCGCCGCAATGGCGCGTGACGGTGGGAGTCGTGATTCCCGCGGCGGCGTCGGGAATAGCGACGGGTGCGATGCTCGCGATTGCGCGCGTCTCTGGTGAGACGGCGCCGTTGTTGTTTACGGCTTTCGGGAGCCGATTTTTTCCGGAGTCGCTGAACCAGCCGATCGCGTCGTTGACGGTGCAGATTTATAACTACGCCATCTCACCGTATGACGAATGGCACGCGCAGGCGTGGGCGGCCACGCTCGTGTTGATGACCCTCGTGCTGGGGATCAACATCATCGTGCGGTTCCTGACTCGAAAAAAGTTTTAGACAGGAATGCAGGGTTTGCAAGATTAACAAGATGCCGGTACAAACTGCGGCTCCAAGAATTGAAGTGCGCGCCTCGGCGCCAGTAGAAACCATTAGCGCCAGGACCAAGGTGGCCGTGCGCAACCTGGATTTTTTCTACGGTCGCGTGCAGGCGCTGCACCAGATCTCGATCGAGATTCCTGAGCGCATCGTGATGGCGTTCATTGGCCCGTCAGGCTGTGGGAAGTCGACGTTCCTGCGCACGCTCAATCGCATGAACGACGTCATTCCCGGGACGCGCGTCGGTGGCGAGGTGCTGATTGACGATCACGATGTCTACGCGCCCGGGACAGACGTCGTCGACTTGCGCCGGCGCGTTGGTATGGTGTTTCAGAAGTCGAACCCATTTCCAAAATCGATCTTTGACAACGTCGCTTACGGTCTGAGAATCAATCGTGTAACGGGCAGTGGCTCCGAGTTGGAAGGGCGTGTCGAACAAGCTTTGAAAGATGCGGCGCTCTGGAATGAAGTAAAAGATCGATTGAAGACGTCGGCGTTGAGTCTTTCCGGAGGGCAGCAGCAGCGCTTGTGTATCGCGCGCGCACTCGCGATTCGTCCCGAAGTGTTATTGATGGACGAGCCCGCTTCCGCACTCGATCCCATCGCCACTTCCAAGATCGAAGAGCTAATATTCGACTTGAAGAAGCAGTACACGATCGTCATCGTCACGCACAACATGCAACAGGCGGCGCGCGTGTCTGACCGGACGGCGTTTTTCCTCCTCGGCAAGTTGATCGAAGTCAACGCGACTGAGAAGATATTCACAGCCCCCAACGTAAAAACGACTGAAGACTACATTACTGGAAGGTTTGGTTAGACCGGGATTTATGGATACCCACCGTCATCTTGACGACGAGCTGAGCTCATTGCGCGATCGCGTTCTCCTGCTGGGGGGCGAAGCGGAACAGGCGCTCGAGCGCGCCATGTATTCACTCAGCGAGCGCGATAGCGAAGTCGCGCAGCAGGTCCTCGAGCACGACGATCAGGTCGATCGTCTCGAAGTCGAGATCGATCGCCAGTGCATCGACATCATCGCGCTGCGACAACCCGCCGCTCGTGACCTTCGCTTTGTAATTTCAGTCGCGAAAATGGCCCCGGTCCTGGAGCGCATCGCTGATCACGCTTGCAACATCGCTCGCGCTGCGATCGATCTTAATAACGAACCCGAGCTAAAGTCGGTGCTCGACCTCAGTCGCATGGCGGAACATGCATTGATCATGCTGCGCTCCGCACTCGACGCCTTTACGTCGAGCGACGCGGCCACCGCACGTGAAATCATCAAGAGCGACAGCGAGATCAACGATCTATACAACCACACATTTCATCGTCTGATTGAATTGATGGTGACTGAGCCCGCGACTGCAACACGCGATGCGCGGCTGCTGTTTGTCGCCAAGCATCTCGAACGCATCGGCGACTACGTCACCGACATTTGTGAGTTGACCGTCTACATGGCTGAAGCGGCATTTATCAAACATACTTAAGTTATGACTCGCCCAATTCTGATCATCGAAGACGACGCCGACATCTCTGAGAGTTTGAAGTACAACTTCGAACGCGAAGGATTGCCGGCAGTCACCGCGCCCACGGGCGAAGCTGGTCTAGCGGCGGCGTTGAACGAGCGCGATTCGCCGCGACTGATCATTCTCGACCTGATGTTGCCTGGAATGAGCGGTATCGAGCTATGCCGTCGTTTGCGTCGAGAGCCTGCGACACGCCGCACGCCGATCATCATGCTGACCGCCAAGGCGTCCGAATCGGATCGCGTGACTGGTCTCGATCTCGGCGCTGACGACTACATCACGAAGCCGTTCTCTGTGCGTGAGCTGCTCGCGCGCGTGCGTGCGGTGATGCGACGCGCAGATGAGACGATGGGGAAGACGTATGAAGACGATCATTTGCAGATCGACTTCGACGACATCCGCGTCGCGTGTGACGGCTCGAAGATCAAACTCACCAACAAAGAGTTCACCCTGCTCTCGGTCCTGGCGCGCAGTCCGGATCGTGTCGTCACGCGCCAGCAATTGCTGGATAGTGTCTGGGGTTACAGCTACTATGGCGACGCGCGCACTCTCGACGTACACATTCGTCGCCTACGGCAGAAGCTCGACAAGTGCGGGGATTGCATCGAGACGGTCGTTGGAGTGGGCTATCGGTTTGTGGGTTGCGCCAGCCAGGCAGCGGCGAGCGTCCCAGGCAATTGAGGGTTAACTTCGGTGCCCAAGCGACCATCTATCTGGATATTCTCGTGCGTTATTCTCACCCTCCTTGCCCTCATTATTCCGCCATTTTTCGTGCGATGGATTTTGGCGATGGTCGTGTTCGCGGTGGCGGCTCTGTGGCTCGCGTTGTTGAATCGCAAAACTGCTGACGCGCAGACGCTCGATCAAACTCAGTCACCTGAAAACTTCGAAGTACACTCGCTGTTAGACGCGACGATGACCAGCATGCGTGAGGGTTTGCTCGTCGTCGATAAAGACATGCGCGTTGTCGCCTCGAATCCTGCTGCTCGCAAGCTGTTCAATCCCACCGTGCCTGCCCTCGAGTCACAACGACTAACTGAGCTTACTCGTAATCCCGCGATCTATGGTGCGTTTCTCGACGGGCTGAAAGGCGAGGAACGAAGCGGGATCAAAGTCGAGACACATGGGCCAGAGCGACAGATCTTCGATCTCCGTGTCGTGCCGATCGGCAAGATCAACGGCAATGGCTCCGCAGACGGCGCGCTCGGAGTGTTCTTCGACATCACACGCACCGAACGGCTCGAGCACGTGCGACAGGAATTCCTGTCCAACGTCTCACACGAATTGCGCACGCCGCTGACGTCGATCATCGCGTTCGTCGAAACACTCGAAACCGGTGCGATGGACGATACTGAGAGTTGTCAGCGGTTTCTTTCGATCATTCGCAAGAATGCGTCGCGCATGCAGGGACTGATCGACGACATTCTGGAGCTAACCGCGATCGAAGGTGGGAATGTGTCGCTCCGTGCCGGGCGGGTGGATTTGTATGAGCTGGTCCAGGATGTTTGTGGTTCGCTGGATGCCAAAGCTGCGGCGCAGAGTGTGACGTTGGAGAATAAAGTTGGATCGGGCGTGATGGTTTATGCGGACGAGCGCCGGCTCGAACAGATGCTCACCAATTTGATCGACAATGCGATCAAGTTCAGTCGCGAGCACAGCACCGTCTCGATCTCACATGAGCCAGGAACACGCGACCAGATCCTCGTGCATGACAATGGCGATGGGATACCGGCGCAGCATCTCGAGCGACTTTTCGAACGCTTCTATCGCGTCGACCGTGCACGTTCGAGAGACATGGGCGGCACCGGCCTCGGTCTCGCGATCGTGAAGCACATCGCCTTGCTGCACGGTGGTGAAGTAACCGTCACCTCAGAGCTAGGCAAGGGAAGCACCTTCACAATCCACTTGCCGAAGAATAGTTAGACAGGATTTACAAGATTGTTCAGGATTAACAAGTTACCTGTAAATCCTGTCTACGTCTTTCTATCTATTGATCATCCTGGTCGCGTGGGCGTTCGGCTTCCGGATGGAATTCGCCGAGTGTCGCACGCACCTGTTGTTCACTGCCGCCACGCTTCACCGTGAGTGTGATTTCCGATCCCGGTGGTGTCGACGCAATCGCGTTGCGGAACGAATTGGGATCCGCAACAGCCTGCCCGTTCAGCGCGGTGATCACATCACCCTGCTTCAGCCCGGCTCGATCGGCTCCGCTACCACCCTGCACCTGGTAAACAACCACGCCCGGTCCTTGCGTAACACCAAGCCTCGAAGCTTCTTCCGACGGAATCGGCAGCACGACAATCCCGAGCTGCCCGCGCCTGACTTTGCCCGAATTGATCAACTGCTCCATCACGTTGCGGGCCATGTTTGACGGAATCGCAAAACCGAGCCCGATGCTACCTCCGGATGGCGACAGTATCTGTGAATTGATACCAATCAGCTCACCATTCGTGCTCACCAACGCGCCGCCTGAATTACCACGATTGATCGGAGCATCGGTTTGCAGAAAATCTTCGAAGCTTCCATTACTCAAACCAGTCTGGCGACCTTTCGCACTGATGATTCCCATCGTCACTGTTTGGCCCACACCGAGCGGATTTCCGATCGCGAGCACAACATCACCGACGCGAGTACGATCTGAATCTCCAAGCGGCAGCACCGGCAAACCAGTCGCATTAACTTTCAGCACCGCAAGATCGCTGGGCGCGTCGGATCCGACCACCTGCGCCTCGAGACTTCGTTTGTCATTCATGTCAACTGAGATCTTGTCCGCGCCATCGATCACATGATGATTAGTCAGGATGTAACCGTCCTCTCTAACGATCACGCCTGAACCAAGTCCCTGGCGTGTCGGCTGGCTCGGCGCTTGTTGCTGGTTCCGCTCGCCAAAGAAGCGGCGAAAGAATGGATCGTCCATGAACGGAAACTGCTGCGGTTGCCGCACGCGCTGTTCCGAATGGATCGTCACTACGGCCGGTGTGGCTTTGCTGACTGTGTCGGCATACGAAGCCACAGGCATTACCGCCGGATTGGGCGCAGCGGGCGCACTACTGTTGTTTGGATTTGCACCGGGTTCCAGCGCATAACGCTGGCTGCCTTTGTTGCGATTGCAAGCTCCCAGCAAAGAGACTGCGAACAATAAACTCACGATGATTCCGGAACGCATAGACCTCGTTCTCCTCGTTCAATTGATTACAGGGGGTAATAAAGCTTACCAAGTTTGTCCCGTAATCACACTGCGCGAAGAGAGGTCGTGCCGAGAGGCGCTCGGCGTGAGAGTTTTGATGAGTTCTTCGAGACGGTCGAAATCGATCGGTTTGTTGAGGCAATCGTTACAGCCTGCGCTCAGAACCTGGCTTTTAAACTGCGGAGTGACCATGCCGGTCACAGCAATGATCGGTACATTGTTCAGAGTCGGGTGACAGCGAATCAGGCGTGTCACTGAAAGACCGTCGAGGTGCGGCATTCTCATGTCCATCAGGATCAAGTCCGGAAGCGTCTTCTCGGCGAGATCCAGCGCTTCCTCACCATTGTGAGCCGGAATCACACGACACCCAAAAACTTCCAACAGTAGCTGTAGCATCTCACGTGTGTCATCGTGATCTTCGACAATCAGGACCACGGGACTGTTCGCACCCGCTATCGCCATGACTACCTTCCTTATTGATCGACTTAATTCAAAAGCTTCGGCAACTGATATGCCTCTTCGGATCGCGTGAGAAACCAAGAAAACTCCCACGCTCCTTGTGGCGGTTTGGGCACAGCAGCGCCAACCCGCCCCACTCTCTGCGTAACCTCTGCGTTCTCTGCGCCTCGGCGGTGAATCAAAACCGCAGAGACGCAGAGGACGCAGAGGTTACGCAGAGAGGTGTAAAACAATGTTGTCAATTCTCCCGTGCTTTGCGATAATCCGGCTCTAGAGGTTTTGGCCTCGATCGTCCCCGACAGCCCCGTAGTCCTCCACCGCCCGCGCCAAGCGCGCAGGTGCCCCGGTTACTCACTAGAAATGCTTAACCGAACAGACTGAGGTCTGGGGGATCAACTATGAGAATCCGGCGATATGCGAAGAAATTCTCGTCATTTCTGACCCAGTTATGCGCCGCACTCCTGAAAGCTGCGGTAACCAGCGTCATTTTGGGAGTCGCGATTGTCTCAATCATGCACTATATGGGCGTGCCAGTGCCCAGCGGCGACGACCTGCTGCGAGGAGTGGAGAGACTAGCGCACGTCCTATCCTAGAGGAAACTTGATTACAGACTTGAGTAAGGCCTACGAACTGCTGGGAGTGAACCCCGGCGTTTCGAGCGGGGAACTGAAAGCAGCGCATCGTGACCTTGCCAAAGTTTGGCATCCGGATCGCTTTGTGCACGATCCGCGTTTGCAGGAAAAGGCGCAGGAAAAGCTCAAGGAGATTAACGAAGCGTACGAGCTGTTGAGCTCGGGTAAGACTCCGCGGCCTGCGCCGCCACCTCCGCGCGCTGCCGCCGAGACCGTTTACACCGTTCCAGTCGTTTCAGTCGAGAGACGTTCAGCTCCGCGTGGAGGCGGCAGTTATAAGTCGGCTCTGGTTGTGTTGCTGTTCCTGGCGGTATTCGCCGTCACGACAAAAGTCCTGCTCGATCGACGCGCTAAGGCACAGCCGCAAGTCGAGGCCGAGACGGCTCCAGTTGAAGTCGCAACGCGACCTGATGCGAACACCCGAACCGAGGCGACTCACAAACCAAACCGCACCGACTCGACTGTCGAAGAACAGCCTGCAGTCGCAAGCGACACGACGACATCTTCAGCCCCGACACCCGCCCTCGCGACTGTCACCGTTCTGATCGATCCCGAGAGTGGTTTACTCGCGAAACCCGATTGCCCGGTGCGCAGTCGCATGACTTACCCGAGCGGCAGCCAGCCCAGCGCTTACTGCAACATCAACCACGCGCCGCCGCCCAAAGATTCAAAGCTCAAAACCATCAAAGAAAAAATCTTGCACTAATCCGCGGCTAATATTTATTTAAATTCAAATAGCAACTGCTGCTGCACGCGATACGTCGTCGGTGCGAAATCACCGAGGGGCACGAAGAAGTTTGGAAACTGCCCGCTACGCCGGAGCGAGTGCTGGAAGAAGAATAAACTCTGGAACTTCACCGTCTTGCTGATTTTATATTCGAACCGGAAATGATGCGTGCGGATGTTCACGCCAGTTCCTGTTCCTAAGTCATCATCGGTGACTTGCGAGATCATCGAGTTTGCACCCTTGATCCCGAACACATATAAGAACGACATGTCGCCGCGTGCCGTTTGTTTCCCCTCCGTATCACCAACCTGCAACGCCGCGAGCATAGCATCACGTTCATTCAATCCAGTGGCGACATTGCGCCCGAACTGCAGATTAAATGTGACGGGAAACTTAAATGTGGCGGGAAGCTCCTGGTTTCGACGCTTGAATCCTGCATACTTCAAACGATACGTCAATCGTGCAACCTGAAATCCCGGAGCTGTGTAGATCGCACCGCCTGGAGTTGTGGTTGCCGTACCGTTGCCCGGCAGTGGCCCTGAGAGTGCGATTCCCAGTCCGGGTTGGACCAAAAGCACTAATCCATCTTGAGTCGAAGCGAGTTGAATCTGATTCGGATTCCGGTAGATCTGGAGGTCGGCGCCAAATTGGCTACTCCACCGCTCGTTGAAACTTTGATTCGCAAGCACTCCCTGGTGGAAGAGGTTCGCCGATCTGCCGGCAGTTCCGACTATCTGGCCGGCATTAGCGAGGGGACTACCCGGTGTGATCACGGCGACGTTAGGGTTCGAGAAAATGTATTGCCCGGCACGGAATTCAAGACTGGAGATGTGCGCCACCGGCTTGAACGAGGCGACATATTTTTCGTTGAATCCGTTGAAGCGAACGTCGTCATCGAAGAGAAAACGCACGTTAGTGTCTTCAAACACTTCCTTCACACGACCGGCCTGGAGTTGAACGCCTTGGACCGGACGATATTCTACCCACGCTTCACTGATGAAAAATGGGTGGCGCTCAGTCATGGAAGTGAAGTCCTGATCCATCGTGAGCGGATTATTAACTGCTCCGGTTGCAAGCTGGGCGTGGAAATCTAAATTCGGATAGAGCTTTGTATCGAGGTTCAACCTAAAGCGATATCGCATTCGTGCGTTTTGCACGTGCTGGAGTGGCGGATCCGCTGGATCAGTCGCGCTGCGGAACGTACCGTCGAATCGCAGGCGAAAATCACCGCTGACCCTCACCGGACCGATCTGCAAACCCTCGAGTTTGGCGAGACGTTCTTCGACCGTTGGTTTTTGCTGTTCGGCGGGTGTGGCGACCACCGCAAGTGGCTCCGGTTCTTTCACGGTCGTCACGGTTGCGCTCGGTTGAGCATTGAGCTTATCCAGCAGTGCCTGAATCGTCGCCTGCTGTTCATTTAGCGTTTTCTGCAACTGATCGAGCTTCGTGTTCTGGCGTTCGAGCTCGCTTTCGAGCAGGCGCACGCGTTCGGAGACATTAGTTTCGGGATTGTCGGCGGCAGGCTTGATCAGCTGCTGCGCCCGCGCGGGAATGAAACCGAATAACAAAAAGACGAGCAGTAGGCTGAGTCTTGGACTGATACAGCGCTTCATCGTTTTCGTTTCCTCTTTGAGTTTGGAGCTTTAAGAGACTTTGTAGCCTATGACTTCTATCTTAAATCGACCTTGCTGTGAAGTTACATTGATGTGAACTGCCAATGTTCAATTCTCTGCGGCCCTCTGCGTATCTCTGCGGCTCTCTGCGTTGAAATGGCCTTTTAACGCAGAGACCGCAGAGATACGCAGAGGACCGCAGAGAACTCTAAACGTGTTTGTTGACAATAAACTTACGCGACGCTTACTATTCGGGGGACAGGGACCCTGCAGAATCTAATGCTTCTTCAAGCAGCGACTACAACTCAGAGTGTCGGCAGTCCTATCACAGCCTACTGGCCGGTAATGGTCTTTTTCGTCGTGGCCGTGATCTTTCCCGTGCTGCCCATCGTCCTCGGCCGATTTTTGCGACCCATCAAGTACGAGAAAGACAAGATGCGGCCGTACGAGTGCGGCATCGATCCGACGACTGAAGCTCATGAGCGTTTCACCGTGCGCTATTACATCGTCGCGATGCTGTTTCTGATTTTCGACGTCGAAACGATCTTCCTGCTGCCCTGGGCCATAATCTTCATGGGCAACGATTTCTCGTTTACGAAGTTTGCGCTCATCGAAATGTTTGTGTTCATAGCGATTCTCGTCGTCGGTTATTACTACGCGTGGCGGAAGGGCGCGCTCGAGTGGGCGTGAGTTAAACTTAGACGTATGGCTGAACACGAAGAAGGATTTGTTTTAACCACGGTCGATTCGATCATGAACTCGATTCGACGCACCGTGGGCGCAAAGACGGTCGACATCGCGGCGCCGGTGGTGAACTGGGCGCGCAAGTCGGCGCTCTGGCCCATGACCTTCGGCCTGGCATGTTGCGCCATCGAGATGATCGCCACGGGCGCGGGACGATTCGACATCGATCGTTTCGGCGCCGGCGTGTTTCGTCCGAGCCCGCGTCAAAGCGATCTGATCATCATCGCGGGAACTGTTACTTTGAAGATGGGCCCGGTCGTCCGGCGCGTCTACGATCAGATGCCGGAACCCAAATGGGCCATCGCCATGGGCGCCTGCGCCTCCACCGGCGGACCATTCGACTCCTACTCGACGATGCAGGGCGTCGATCGTTGTATCCCTGTTGACGTTTACATTCCCGGTTGTCCTCCAAGACCCGAAGCCCTCCTTTACGGTTTGATGCGTTTGCAAGACATCATCATGCGAGAGGCTCCGTCGGCGTACATCTTTGATTCTGATGGTTCGGTCCATCGGAAACGGCAATTCGAAGGCGAGGTCGATACTTTGCTGTCCGAGGCCGCAATGGGTGTAGGCGACGCCGTGCTTCGCTGAAACTTTTGGAGGAATAAAATGAGAAATATTTTTCGCACGCTGCTTGTATTGAGCCTTGTCTTAGGACTGGCGCCATTCGCGTTGGCCCAAACTAAGCCCGCGATGAAGAGGCGAACGACCACCACGAGACGCGCGGTCCCGCTCGTTCCGGCTGGTACGGATCTTAAAGTTCGAATCAACGATAGTTTATCGACTAAAGATTCGCGTATCGGTGATCGATTTACGGCGACAGTGATCAGTCCGAGTCGTTTCGATGAAGCGCGCGTCAACGGTCACATCAGCTCGATACAGAAATCGGGAAAGATCAAAGGCCGCACGAGCATGAACCTCGCGTTCGATTCGATCGAGCTGCGCGATGGACGACGCGGCGTGATGCACGGGTACGTGACCAGAGTTTATGGCGAAGGTTCCGGGCGCGCTGACAATGAAGGCGGCGTCGAGTCTGGAAGCAGGGGCAAGCAGACTGCCAAGCGCGCTGGGATAGGCGCGACGGTCGGCGCGATCGTCGGTGGCATTGCCGGTGGCGGCAAGGGCGCGGCGATTGGCTTGATCATTGGTGGCGCAGGCGGCGCCGGATCACTTGCAATTAACGGAAGTAAGGAGCTGAAGATCGAGTCGGGCACGGAGATGCTCGTACACGTGACGCGCTAGCTAAATCGAAATAGCGGGGGCAAGCCCCTCTTCCTGACTTGTGATACCTGGATTAGAACAAGTCAGGAAGAGGGGCTTGCCCCCGCTCTTTGTTTTGGAAGAAATCTCATGTAACAAGCGTCTAAAGTCTGAATGATGGTGGCTGAACAGCTTATCGATGGACGGGTTATCGAAGCCTGCCAGCAGGGCGACCGCGCCGCGTTTCAACTCCTGTTCGAAACCTACAAAGACAAGGTGTTCTCGATCGCCGTCTACTCATCGGGCGGTGACCCCGCCGTCGCTGACGATGTCACGCAGCAAATATTTCTGAAGCTGTTTACCGCGATTCGTCAGTTTCGCGGAGACTCGGAGTTTACGACGTGGCTTTATCGACTCGTCGTCAATGCCTGTCTCGACGAGCGACGCCGTCGCCGGAGATTGCTGCCGTGGGGAGAGACTGTGGCGATGAGTAATCCGAGCGAGAAGAAGCCGCAGGAGAAACAGTACGCGCGGCTCGAAGTCGCAGAAGCGGTGCGAGCGGCGATCGGCGAGCTCAAGCCGAAGTTTCGTCTGCCGATACTGTTGAAGTACATCGAGGGTTTGTCATACGAGGAAATCGCGAGCGTGATGGGTTGTTCGAAAGGCACGGTGGCTTCACGACTGAATCGTGGCCACAGCCAGTTGGCGAAGCGGCTATCGCACTTGAACAATCCGGCAGCGTGGGGTGAGTAATGTTTTCTAAACACGTAACAAAAGATATTTCAGCTTACTGTCACGGAGAACTGTCGAACGAAGAGTCGAAGCAGTTTGCGGAGCATATTATTGCGTGCGCGAAGTGTCGCGCTAAATTTGAAGAAGTTAAGCTTGGGGTCAAACTCGCCGAACAACTGCCGCAGCTTGCCGCGCCCAATCATCTCTGGCGCGAGCTCGAGCCTTTACTCGAACGCGAGCACGTTGAGATTCGACCGGCGCGAGTTTCTGCGTGGCAATTGAAAGCCGCTGCGGCCGTGTTGGTGTTGCTTTCGGCCTGGGGTGGTTGGTTGATCTATAGCAATCGCGGTAATGCGATCTTGACCGTGGATGGAAAGCCTGCATGGCGAGTGAAGCGTCTCGACGGCGCGCCAAAAGTCGGAGCGGAAAGAATTTCAAACAACGGAGAGCTGGCTGTCGGTGAGTGGCTCGAGACTGATGGAAACTCGCGCGCGCAGATTGCCGTCAGCTCGATCGGGAGCGTCGATATCGATGAGAACACGCGTGTGAGATTGTTGGAAACACAGCCGACCGAGCACCGCCTCGAGCTCGCACGCGGAAAGATGAGCGCACACATCTGGGCGCCGCCGCGTTTATTCTTCGTCAATACACCTTCAGCAGTTGCCGCCGATCTTGGTTGTGCTTACACGCTCGAAGTTGACGATCAAGGATCGAGTTTGTTGCGCGTGACGTCTGGTTGGGTGGCGTTGGAGTTGGAAAATCGTGAATCGATTGTTCCGGCCGGCGCTGCGTGTGAGACGCGACCGTCGCTCGGTCCCGGGACTCCTTACTTCGAAGACTGCGCAGCGGGATTCAAGGACGCGTTGAAAAAAGTCGACTTCGACCCGGATGCGGCGGCACGTAGCGCTGCACTTAAGGCAATGCTGGACCAGGCTCGTTCACGTGACACGTTGACACTATGGCACTTGTTAACGCGTGTTGAGGGCGAAGACCGCGCGCGTGTCTACGACAAGATGGCGGCCTTATTCCCGCCGCCCGCAGGCGTCACTCGTGAAGGCGTACTTGCCTTGAATCAACAGATGCTCGACGCCTGGCACGACGCCATGGAGACAACGTGGATGGGCATTTGGAAAGGCGTGCCCAAACCGCTCGCGGAAGCTTACTGGAAAACGAAGAATGGGCTGAGTCGCCGTCTGAAAGACATGGCCCCTAAGTAAGATTTTTCAGGATGAACATGTAAATCCTGAAAAATCTTGTAAATCCTGTCTATGTCTTCGGTAGGTGACTCGTATCGTTAACGGCTAACACTCGCACAAACCCATCATCACGAAGCTCAAACTTCGTAATCCCGCAATTCGCACTCGATATCCACACGGGTTTTAGCTCGGGCGCATCCAGCGCACCCATCAAGTGCAACGCCAGAATGCATATCGTCCCTGTGTGACTGAACAAAGCGATCTTGCCACCACGATGCTCTTCGATGATCGAGTCAAGCTTTTGTACTGCGCGGTCCAGGAGTTGTCGATAACTCTCGCCGCCCGTCAACACGTATTCGAAGTCTCTCCGCAGCAACGCCGCATACTGTTCGGGATGTTGCTGCGCGGCGTCTTCAAATGTCAGACCTTCCATCACGCCCACATCACGCTCGCGAAACGCAGTCGTGCTTTGAATCGGAAGACCGGTGATGTTCGCAAGCGGCTTCGCGGTTTCCACCGCGCGCGCGAGGTCGCTCGAGTAGATTGCAGTCAACGATTCGGATTTGAGTGTGCGTGCGGTGGCTTCGGCCTGGTTGCGGCCGCGAGCAGACAAGGGAGTTGCCGTGTGACCGCCAAAGCGACGCTCAGCATTCCCCCTTGATTGACCGTGACGAATCAAAAGGACATTCGTAGCGTTCATTACAGGGGACATTTATCTAAGCCGCGACCGCGTCAGTCTTCAACTTCTCCGCCTGGTAATGTGCGACGAGCGCGTCAATGAAGGGATCGAGGCCACCTTCCATCACGAGATCGAGCTGGTGGATCGTCAACCCGATGCGATGATCACTTACGCGGTTCTCTTTGAAGTTGTAAGTGCGAATCTTCTCAGACCGATCGCCGCTGCCGACCATCGAGCGTCGCTCGCTCGCGAGTGCCTCGTGCTGCTTCTGCTCTTCAAGCTCCTGCAAGCGCGCACGCAGGACGCGCATCGCTTTGTCGCGGTTCTTGATCTGCGACTTCTCGTCCTGCATCGAAACGACAGTGTTCGTCGGCAGGTGCGTGATGCGCACGGCGGAATAGGTGGTGTTGACTGACTGCCCACCCGGACCAGACGAGCAGAACGTATCGATCCGCAAGTCCTTCGCATCGATCTTCACGTCGACTTCTTCAGCTTCCGGCAACACCGCTACTGTAATTGCCGAAGTATGAATTCGACCACTCGCTTCAGTCTGCGGCACGCGCTGCACGCGATGAACGCCCGACTCGTGCTTCAACTTCGAATAGACCTTGTCGCCTTCGATCAGCACGATCGCTTCCTTGAGCCCGCCAATGCCTGATTCCGAAGCTTCGAGCACTTCGAACTTCCAGCGCTGCTTTTCAGCGTAACGCGAGTACATCCGCACCATTTCTGCGGCAAACAGCGTCGCCTCATCACCGCCAGTTCCCGCGCGAATCTCGAGAATCACGTTCTTCTCGTCATTCGGATCGGTGGGGATCAAGAGGAGTTTGAGCTCGCGATCCGCGTCGTCGATGCGGGTCTGCAACGAATCGAACTCGACGCGCGCCATCTCGCGCATCTCTTCGTCGTCAGACGTGTCCATCAACTCGCGCGCGTCCGCCAACTCGGCCGTCAAGCCTTTCCACACCTGGTATTTGTTCACGACCTCTTGAAGCGTGCGATGTTGCTTTGCGGCTTTGGCGTACGCGGAAGGATTCGAGAGCAGCTCGGGAGACGAAAGCTCCTGAGTCAACTCTTCGTAACGGCTAACTATCTGTTCCAGTTTGTCTAACATCTAGACCTCATTATGACAGCGGCGCCGTCTGCGGCTCGCCCGTCTGCGGCTCCAGCTTCAAAGATTCTTTCAACGCTTCGAGCGCAACTTCGAGTTGCTTATCGTCGGGCTCCTTGGTGGTGACGTTTTGCAGCCACACGCCCGGCCTCGTCATAAATTTGAAGAACCAGCTACTCTCTTTTTTCGCCGAAAGCCGAATTATCTCGTACGAGAGACCAGCGACCACCGGCATCAGCACGATCCGGATCAGGAAGTTCAGCAAGAGGGAATCAAACTTGATCACTGAAAAGAGCACGATCGCTACGAGCATCACGACCATCAGAAAGCTCGTGCCGCAGCGCGGGTGTTGTCGCGGTTGCGGTCGCGCGTTCTCAACTGTCAGCGGCAGACCTGCTTCCCACGTAAACACCGTCTTGTGTTCCGCGCCGTGATACTGAAAGACGCGGCGAATGTCCTTCAAGAGCGAGAAGCTGACGATCATGATCAAAAAGAACGTCATGCGAATCATGCCGTCAATCAGGTTGAAGGCGACTGAAGGACGCACGGGATGCAGGTACGTTCGCACGGTGGACCATGCGTCCGTGTACCACGCTTCATCTTCGGCCACAGCGGGCGCCGCGTTGGTTGCAGGCGCTGCGGTGCTCGTCGCGGCGGCAGGCGTTGTGGCCCAGCCCGCTCCGATGAAGAGCGCATTCGTCAACAACAACGGCGCTGCGACGAAAAGCAGTACGTTGAAGATGAGCGCGAAAATTATCGATCCGACTGCCGCGCCGGTCGTGCCTTTCTTCAACTCGTCTTTCGAACGCTTCTGCGTCGGCACTGGAAACAGACCCGGCATCGCCCCCGTAATACCAGCAAAATCACCTTCACCTTCGATCACTGCGGGCGAGAGCGCGACTCTCACTTCTTCCGCCGCCTCCGCCTCAGCGAAAGCCTCGTTGGCCGAATAGTTCAGCGCCTTGATGCCGAGCCCCATCGACTGCACGAGCACCGCGCCGCCGCGCAGCACCGGCAATTTGAGGATCGGATACTTATCGCTCCACTTCGGCAGCCGCGCCGCGGTGTTCACGATCGTGCCATCGGCCTTGCGGACGGCGATCGCGTAGGCGTTTGGCGTGCGCATCATCACGCCTTCGATGACCGCCTGGCCGCCAACGATTAGATCTCGTTCTGGTGTACTCATGATCTTGATCTGTAGTTACAAAAATGCCGGCGTGTGATGTAGTTCGCGACTAGCGAGCTACTGACTACGCCGGCAGGCTGGAATTTGTGATGGCTAATGCTGTGTGGAAGCCGCGGTCTCGGCGGCTGGTTTCTTGCCGTAGCGCTTGTTGAAACGATCGACGCGTCCGGCGGTGTCGACCAGCTTTTGTTTACCGGTGAAGAACGGGTGGCAAGCCGAGCAAATTTCGACGTGCAGGTCGCCCGTCTTGGTCGAGCGGGTCTGGAATGTCTCGCCGCAAGCGCAGGTAACAGTTATATCGACGTATTCTGGGTGAATTCCTGGTTTCATCTTGTCACTTTCTCATAGGCGGCACACTGGCCGCATTTTCAAACAGGATATGATAGGAGCGCGTCCGGCGTGCCGTCAAGCACGTACATGGCTTTGCACAAAAAGTCTCGAGCGCGCTCTTCTCTGTGCAACCTCAGTGTCCTCTGTGTCTC
>DASYFE010000197.1:0-28493 GCA_036498585.1 Pyrinomonadaceae bacterium
GAGACACAGAGGACACAGAGGTTGCACAGAGAAGATCAGGATGGTGAATTATGATCGAATCACTCACTTACGTACAGCTCCTGCAGCGCAATCGCTCGTTCAGGCGATTGTGGATCGGGCAGGTCATCTCGGAACTCGGCAACTGGTTTAACTTCATTGCCGCACTCGGGTTGGTTCGTGTTGTTTCTCACGCCGCGCCCGAAGTCACCACGATCGTGCTCATCTCGCGACTCGTGCCGTTTACGCTTTTCGCACCACTTGCCGGCGCGTTCGTAGATCGCTGGTCGCGTCGCACGGTGATGATCGCTACAGACCTCGTGCGCGTTGTGATCGCGCTCGGGTTCCTGTTCGTCAGCGGTCCAGAGGATCTGTGGATCGCATACGTGTGTACCGCGGCGCTCTCGATCTTCGGCACGTTCTTCGAAGCTGCCAAGAATGCGGCTGTTCCAAACATCACGGGCGAACGCGATCTACTCGCGGGCAATGCGTTGATGTTCTCATCGCGCTTCCTGCTGATGTCGATCGGCGCGGCGCTCGGTGGCTGGACCGCAGCGCACGTCGGATACAAGGCGGCGTTCATCATCAACGCGCTCTCATTCGTCGCGTCCGCTTATTCCGTGTGGCTGGTGCCTGAAGAGGATACGCGCAGCCAGAAGGCTGTTTCCGAGGCTCCGAGGAGTCTGTACCGCGGCTACTGGTCTGACATGCGCGAGGGCTGGTCCTATATCGTCAGGCACGCGCCTGTCGCGACGATCCTCGGGATCAATATCCTGTGGGCCACCGGCGGCGGTGCGATGAATCTCATCGCCGATCGCTTAGGCGCGCTCGTGTTTTCCGGCGAGAACGGCGTCAGTCCCGACTCGGCAGTCGCAGCTTTCTATTTCGCGGGAGGCTTCGGCCTGTTCATCGGTATGATGATCGCGCGTCGTGTCGGTGCGTTCTTCGAGTTACGAAAGCGGACCGTTGCGTTCATCGGCTGGACCCTGTTTATTCAGGGCGTTGTTTACGCGCTGGCAGGCGTGATGCCGACGCTCCTGGGCGCGTGTGTGCTCGTGGCCATCTCGCGCGTGTTGCTGGGCGCTGAGTTTGCAGTCCAGGAAACGCTGCTGATGCGGCTCGTGCCCGACTATTTGCGAGGCAGAGTGTCGACGAGCGATCGCGCCGCAGAAATGATGATCTGGGCGTTATCGACTGCGTTTGCCGGATGGTCGCTGCACTGGATCACGCCGCGATCGTTGACGGTGGTTTCGGGTCTGCTTTCGGGAACGGCCGGACTGCTTTGGCTGGTGCTCTTTGTGTTGAGAAAAGTTCGTCTACCGAAGAAGGTGGCCGGCCACCAATACACACAAGTCGCTGCGGATTGATAGAATCCACGCCCATGCGTGTTAGAGGTCGTCGCCGAAAGTCAATCGTATTTTTCATCACGCTCAGCGCGTGTCTCGTCGCGCTTGCGATCGCGCTGAACGTTGGCTGGATCATACTCAACTGGCGGGAAGTCGCGCTGCTCGTTCTCGGTATCGTGTTCTTTAACGTCCTGATCTTTGGGCTCGTGCTCAACACGACGTTCCTGATTCGCGAGATCCGGCGCAACGAGCAGCACGACGCGTTCATCAACGCCGTCACGCACGAGCTGAAGACGCCCATCGCCTCGATTCGTCTTTATCTCCAAACACTGAAGACACGCGACGTCGGCGAGGATGAGCGCCGCGAGTTTTACAACATCATGCTGGCTGACAGCGATCGGCTGTTGCACACAGTCGAGCAAGTGCTGCGCGCCGGCCGCACCGGGCACAAGCGTCCTCGGATTGCGAGCTCGGTGATCGATCTCGGCGTGATGGTGCGCGAATGTCTGGAGTTGACGCGCGTTCGATACGGGCTCCACGAAGCGGCGTTGATTTACAGCGAGTCGCCGGACGCACGCTCGGCGAAAGTGTCAGGCGACGTCGATGAGCTGCGCGCGGCGTTTTCGAATCTGTTGGACAATGCGGTGAAGTATTCAGACGATGAAGTGCGCGTTTTGGTGTCGGTGTCGGCGCTGGATAGCAAACGCGTTATGGTGCGCGTGACCGACGAGGGCATTGGAATTCAGAGCGCTCAACTGAAGCGTATCTTCAAGCGCTTTTATCGTGTGCCGGGACGCTTCATGGCGCGGGTGAAAGGGACTGGCCTCGGGCTGTTCATCGTTCACTCGGTGATAACGAAACATGGTGGTCGCGTGTTTGCCGAGAGTCCAGGGCTCGGTCATGGAAGCACTTTCACCGTACACTTGCCGCGAGTTCAAATATGACGCACTCAGTATTGGTAGTTGAGGACGAAAAACATCTCGCAGCGGGTTTGCGCTACAACCTGAATGCGGAAGGTTACGAGGTCGAAACGGTGGGCACGGCTGAAGAGGCGCTCGCGTTGCTGAATGATGGTCGTCACGGTTTCGATATTCTTGTGCTCGACGTGATGTTGCCGGGAATGGATGGTTTTTCACTCGCGTCGCGTTTGCGCGCGCAGGGGCAGTTCGTGCCGATCTTGATGTTGACAGCGCGTGGGCAGGCGCAGGATGTGTTGCGCGGGTTTGAGGCGGGCGCGGATGATTATTTGCCGAAGCCGTTCGATCTCGCGGTGTTGCTGGCGCGGCTCAATGCGCTGCTACGTCGGCGCCAATGGTTCAACAAGGATCGCGACCGGACTTCTCAGAATGATGGCGCGAAGGTTTTTGAGTTTAGTGGGAAGACGATTGACTTCGAGGCGCTCGAGTTGAGATCGGGTGAACAGACGGTCCATCTCACGCTGATGGAAGCGGAGTTGTTGCGCTACTTGATCAATCATGAAGGGAAGATCGTGTCGCGCAGCGTGATACTCGAGGATGTTTGGGGACTGCGTGAAGACACCGACACGCGCGCGATCGATAACTTTATTGTGCGCTTGCGGAAGTATATCGAGGACGAGCCCTCGCGCCCGCGCCACCTGCTGACTGTGCGCGGTGTCGGCTATAAATTCGTCGCGCAGACGTAGACAGGATTTACAAGATTTTTCAGAATTTACATGTCAATCCGGAAAAATCTTGTAAATCCTGTCTCTAACTGGTCGCGACAATCAGCGACGCCCGCACCCCGAGCATGTCAGAAAAATCTTTCGAATAGATCGAGCTTACTCGTCTTACGCGCCCAATCTTCTCAACCATCTCTTCACTCGAGATGAATCCGTTTTCAGTGTGCGCGATCGCCCATGCCGGAATGTGAGACGCTGTCCGCAATAGATCTTCAACGAACCCGAGATACTGCTGTTTGCTCTGCACGCGTGAGCCGAGCCGTGCGCTATGGCCTCTCTCGAGATCCAACCAGAAGTCGTCGCCACCACGCAGCCACTCTTCGCGCCACGTGACGATCGGATCCTTTGCCGTCGTAGTCTGAGTGACCTGGATCGGCAGTCTCAAAAACAGAAGATCCGTGTGATGACGCTCGGCGACGAAGTTGCGGACGTCCTGGTTTGTGCTCTGGTTGCGCATCGAGTTGTCTACCGGCTCCGGCAGACATTCCAGCATGCGACGAAAAACTTCTGGCAGCGAGAACGGGTGACGCAGCGTGCGCGTCTGCTCGTTGAAAGACAGGACGTAATCGCCCGTCATCATGCCTGCGGTCAGGGCAAGTGCGCGCTTGTAGGTTTCGAGCTCCTCAGCGTTGAAGCGCAGGTTATCGAGCCACCACGCATCAGTCTCGTTGAACCATTTCAACAACCCGGAATTCGACATCTTGTCGCGCGGCACGTAAGCGTCGTCGAGCAAAACGTTGAGATCGTCTTCATTCAGTTGTTCGGTATTGTTTTCGATGAGGGCGAGAGATTTAGTGTAAGACCACAACATCGGATCGTTGGCCGCCACTCGAACGCGCCAATTCTTCAGGTGGACTGACAACTCCGGCTCTCCAGTAAACGGCAACGCAACTGAAGCAAACTTCAGCCGCCGGAGCACGCCAAGTTCGAAAGCCAGCCAACCGTTTGGAAAATGCATATAGATTTAGGAATACGACGAAAACAAATCCCAGCCGCGGCCTTTGTTAACTGTCTCCTCGACCGGCTCAACCTCAGTTTTCGCAAACGACTCCAGCTCAGGAAAACGGTCGAGCGACAGGAACACATTAACGACTGCCGGATCGAACTCGATCCCCGCGCCATCGATCAATACGCGTCGTGCGTCTTCTTCCGTCATCGCGGCGCGGAATGGTCGCGCATCGGTGAGCGCAGCGTACGAATCAGCCAGCCGCAAGATCCTCGCCGCGAGCGGAATCTCTTCACGTCGCAGCGCGTCAGGATAGCCAGCGCCGTTCCACCATTCATGATGCCAGCGAGTTAGTAGCTGCGCCGCGCGATCTGCTCCGACCCGCGACGCCTCGCGTTCGCCAAGCACGGGGTGCCGCGAAAGATCGAGTCGCTCTTCCGTCGACAGCGGTCCGGTGGCCTGTATGTAATCGCGCTCCATCGCCACCTCACCGAGGTCGTGCAAGAGTGACGCAGCATACAACGAGCCGCGATCGTGCCGCGCGAGCTGAAACTGTTGCGCGATCTCATCGGCGATAGCCGCGATGCGCTGCGCGTGCGGATTCTCGTAGCGCTCGAACTTATCCGTCGTCTTCGCGAGCTGTAGAAAAGCCTCAGCCGCCGCGCTATCGATCAACTCTGTCTGAACTGCCGCCATAATTTGTTAGCCACAAAAAAGCACAAAAATCGCAAAAAGAAAAACTGCGGAAGGGTGATTTCGTGTTCTGACTCTGCTTATTTGTGCCTTTTGTGCCTTTTGTGGCTCATTTTAGAGATCGCAGGAGGTCACGGGCTTTGCGGCTGTTTGGGTCGGCGGCGACGGCGCGTTCGGCCTCGCCTTTCGCGCGCAGCTTCAAGCCGAGGTCGCGATACAACTCCGCCAGCATCATGCGGTATTCAGCGTTGTTCGGATCTAGTCGTACGGCAGCGCTTAATTCTGCTTCGGCCGCGCGTCTCGTGGCTTCATTTTCCGCGAGTACCTGACCATAGAAAGCGCGGTAACGAGGCTCGTTGGGAACAGCTCTCGCGGCCGACGCAAATAATCCGAGCGCCACTTTCTTTTGTCCCATCTCGAGTGCGGCGAATCCTTCTTTAAACTGCAGCGCTGCGCGTTCGGCTGCCGACACGACCGGCTCAGCGGTACCTTCAACAACAGCCTCGGGTTGCGGCGCCGGTATGCTCGCTTTCGGCGCGGCGTCAGCGATCTGATCGACCTTTTTGCGCACCTCGAGTTTCGCGTCATAGCTTGCACGTAGCTGATCGTCGCGCAGCGTGTCGTAAGCCTGCGTGATCCGCGCAAAAGCTGCTTCGATTCGCGGCACTAACTCAGCCGCGCTCTTGCGAAAACGATCCGGATGATAACGCCGCGCCAGTTGGTAATAAACCGTCTTCAACTCCGGCGCCGAGATTTCACGAGCAACACCCAGCACGTCGTAATGTGTGCGCGCACTTTTCACTCTTACGAGAAGATTCTCGACGTCCTGCGGGCTGGTGTCCTGAATCTGCTCGCGCGCGACCTGTGACGGAGGAGGTGGCGGAGGCTTCGGCGCCGGTGGGGGAGTTACTTGATCACCTCGAAGCACAGCCGGCCAATGTTCCCGTTTGAGCAGACCGGCGAGTGCGAGCGCATAGAGATGTCCGAGTGTCTCATCATGGCCGAGTCCGCTGACAGCGACGATCTCACGCACGGTTGTTGGTCTATCGACGCGCGAAAGTAAAAAAGCTTCTGCCGGCAATAGGTTTTCATTAAAGAGGGGCGCTTCGACTGGAGTGATCAGTTCAGCAGGATTCTCGAAACGAGAAGCCGCAAACTTCGCCGGAAGCCTGCGGGCGGCTTCAAGTAATAGGGCATCAAAATCGATGTGCGGATTGAGTTCTTCGGTGAGACGCGATCGCGCGTCAAACTCCCACGCGCCGTCAGTCCATAAAAGCGCGAGCCGTAACACATCAGCCACGAGGCGCGTTTGAATCTGTTCCGCCACAGCCGCAGACAGCAGTTTCTGCGCGCACAACACCTTGAGCAGATCAGTGTCTGAAACACGCTCGTTAAACTGCGCGAGATCCTGATCCGAAACGGCTTCGGCCTTCTTCAGATATTCACGCACGCGCAAGCTGCGGACGTTCGCCGCCGCATAAAGAAACTTCCCCTGCTCAAAATAAGCGACCGCATGGACGCGCTCGTGCTCGAGCCGCAACCTGCCGCTCAGAGACTTCGCTGAGATTTCACGAATTAGTTCCGCGAGCGGCTGCTCGCTGAGTTGGCCGTTCATCCCACGGTATATTAGCCACAAAGACGCAGAAAAAGCACAAGAAAGATATAACTAAACTTTGACAGCCTCGAATGCTAACCCCTATATTGAAGCCACATAAACACCCTGATTGACCCCCAAGTTTGCTGAACTTTTCAAGCAGGTTAATGAGATCTATATGGATGACATAGCACACGAAAGTGTCGACAGGGAGAACGTTACGATGTCCAACGGGGTAGCTGCGAGCGCGCCCACGGAACCGAGCTCACGCGAAGAGCTGCTGATCGCTGAGTTGCGAAAACGCACGGCCGAGCTGGAAGAGGCGAATCGCGAGCTGCGGCGGGTTTCGCATTACCGCTCGTTGTTTCTGGCGCGCATGTCGCACGAGCTGCGAACTCCTTTGACTTCAATACTCGGATTCACTGAAATCCTGCTCGATCAGGAAGAGCTGACTGACACGCAGCGCCGTTTCTGCCAGAAAGTGCAGGACTCAGGCTTGCAACTGCAAGCGAGCTTGAATCAACTCGTGGATCTGTCGCGCATCGAAGCCGGGCATACGGAAGTTTTTCTACAGGAGTTTTCCATCAGAGAGACTTTGCGCGAGTCGTGCGCAGCGGCAGCGCGAATGGCGCAGAAGCAGCAAGTCAAAATCGAGTATGAGCTCGCGCCTGAGATCACAACCATCGTTACTGATCAGGGAAAGCTGCGACAGGTGCTCTTCAACTTCATCGCGTGGGCAGTGAGTCGTAGTCCCGCTGGCGAATCGGTGCGAATCAATATCGACGGTGACGCAGACGGAATGTTGTTGTTCAAAGTGATCGACAACGGTGAGACGCGCGCGGACCTCCCAGGCGTTTTCGATCCAGAGCACGGCTCGCCAAATAACGAAGCGAACATCAACGAGCTCGGCATCATCATTGGTCGTAAACTGCTCGAGCTGATCAACGGACGCGTGACTCTGGAGAACCTCGTTCCGCGCGGATTGCAGGCGACAATTCAAATACCGGCACGTCCATTGAAGGGATAATGTTTACGGATGGAAGAGACGACAATTCGGGAATGCACGACGATCGGGCAGTTTGATCGCTGTGTTGCGCTGCAGCGTGAAGCATTCGGCCTTCCTGATCTTGAACTCTCACCTCGCCGGCATTTGATCGTATCCCGCCAGGCCGGCGGCTGGACCCTTGGCGCGTTCGTCGCCGATCGCATGGTTGGTTTTGTTCATCATCTCGCCGCAGTTCGTGGTAACGAGATCTTCGGATACTCGCACGTGATGGCGGTCGCGAAGGATTATCAGAACAAAGGTGTCGGCGCGCGTTTGAAGTGGGCGCAACGCGAGCGCGCACTGGGTGAAGGTAGAAAGTTGATCAAGTGGACCTGGGATCCGATGTTGGCGCGTAATGCGCACTTCAATCTCAACCGGCTCGGCGCGACTGTTGAAAACTACCTTGATGATTTTTACGGTATTGATTACGGAACTGATGAACGGCTCGGACTGCCGAGCGATCGATTGTCGGCAACCTGGAAGATAGATTCCGATCGAGTGCATGCGCTTGCGAAGGGAATTGAGGCGCCGTTTGAAGGAAAGCGAGTCGCGACGATAGCGGTGCCGGCTGACTGGAACGCGCTTGTGAAGCGTGATGCTGAGCGCGCGCGTGATGAGCAGACGCGTGTGCGGGAAGAGTTCAAGCGGGCCTTTGCGGATCGATTGATATGTGCTGGGTTAGAGCGTGGTGAAGAGCAGTCGAGGTACGTGTTGTTTGAAGCGAATATTTAGCCACGGATAAACACAGATTGATTTTTACGAAATTTGATCGATATGTAGACAGGCACGCTCGCAGCTTTACGGAGCGGTTGCAGCAGCTTTGCCGCATGCCGTCAGTAGCGGCGCGCGGCACGGGCATGCGCGCGATTGCGGAAACGGTCGAGCAGTCGATGCAGCGAGTAGGCATCGGCACGCGATCGTTTCGTGTTGGTTCCGGCTATCCGATCATCTACGGTGAGTGTGGCGGTGGTCCAAAGACGTTTGTTGTTTACGGTCACTACGATGTCCAGCCGGTGGGCCACCTGACGGAATGGAGTTCCGGACCATTCGCCGCCACGATCGCGGACGGTAAGTTGTACGCACGCGGCGCAGCGAATAGTAAAGGTGATCTCGTAGCGCGTCTTGCGGCAGTCGAGGCGTATCAGAAGACATTCGGAAAACTTCCGGTCACGCTTCGCTTCCTCGTTGAAGGCGAGGATGGACTTGGCAGTCCGAGTCTTTATCGCTTCACGACTGAGAATGCGGAGTTGTTGCAGGCTGACGGCTGCTTGTGGGATGAAGGCTCGGCCGACACGAAAGAGAATCCGGTTGTCAGTCTCGGCTTCAAGGGCATCACGTTTTTAGAGCTGCGTGCGTTTGGCGCGCACTCCGATCTGCACTCGAAGTGGGGCACGATCGTTCCCAATCCCGCCTGGCGTCTCGTCCAGGCGCTCGCCACGATCACGTCGCCAAAGGGCGTGATCACGATCGACGGATTCTCGTCGCACATCGCTCCGATCAGTGACGAAGATGCGGAAGTTTTGAAGAGCATCGAGCTCGACGAAGCCGGACTGAAACGCGAGTTTCGCATCGGCGGTTGGGTGCGCGCGATGAAAGGCCACACGCTCGTCAAAGAACACATCTTCGGCGCGACCTGCACGATCTGCGGTATTCACACTGGCCACACTGACGCCGGCGCGAAGACCGTGTTGCCAAGCACTGCGATGGCGCGACTCGATTTCCGGCTCGTACCGGATCTGACGGCGCAGATCGTTGTCGGACTCTTGCGAAAACATCTCGACGTGCGCGGCTTTAAAGACATCGAGATCATCGAGCTCGGCAGTGCGCCGCTTGCTAAGTCGTCGCCGAATTCGCGCGTTGCTCAGGCGGTGATTGAGTCGACGACGGAAGTGTATGAGAAGCCGCCGTTGATTTACCCGATGGATCCGTCAAGTGGGCCAATCGGCGCGGTATGTGGTGTTTCCGATCCGCCGACGCCTGTCGCGTCTTTCGGCACAGGCTACGCCGGATCGAATCCGCACGGTCCAAACGAAAATATCCGCGTCGATGATTTCATTAAAACCATCAAACTCATCGGGCGCGTAATCCACAAGTTAAAATCATCGTCCGCATAATCCGTGGCTAAACAAGTCAAAAAAATTTCCGAGATCGAAAAGCTCAGAGACGAGATCCGTCATCACGACGAGCTCTACTACGTCGGCAACGCTCCCGAGATATCCGATCGTGAATACGATCTGCTGATGGAGAAGCTCCAGAAGCTCGAAGAAGCGAACCCGGAGCTGATCACGGCTGACAGTCCAACGCAGCGTGTGGGCGGGCGACCCGCGGAAGGATTTCCGGAAGTTGTTCACACCCGGCGGATGCTCTCGCTCGACAACAGCTACAACATCGACGAGCTGCGTGCGTTTGATGAGCGTTGTCAGCGCCTTGCTGAAGGCCGGAAGCTCGAGTATGTCGCTGAATTAAAAATCGACGGCCTCTCGTTGTCATTGCAGTATGAAGATGGTTTGTTGATTCGTGGCGTCACGCGTGGTGACGGGCGCATCGGCGAAGACGTGACGCAGAACGCGCGCACGATCCGCAGCGTTCCGTTGCGCCTCAAGTCGCAGGCGAAGCGCATCGACTTGAATCTCGAAGTACGCGGCGAAGTTTATATTCCGCGAGACGTTTTTGAACGAACAAACGCGGAGCGAGAAGAACTCGGCGAACCTCGTTACATGAACCCGCGCAACGCTGCCTCCGGCGCGATCCGCCAGCTCGACCCGCGTCTCGTCGCACGTCGAAAGCTCGACATGTTTGCTTACGATCTGCTCGTGAACGTTCGCAAACCGTTCCCTACGCACTGGGAAGCACTCGACTGGCTCGACGCTGCAGGCTTTCGCGTGAACCCACACCGCAAGCTTTGCAAGACAATCGAGGAAGTGATCGACTTCGCAAACGAGAAAGAAGCTTTGCGCGACGATCTGGGTTACGAGATCGATGGCCTCGTCGTAAAGGTGAACTCGACTGCGTTGCAAGATGAGTTTGGCGCAACTTCTAAGGCGCCGCGCTGGGCGATTGCTTACAAGTATCCCGCGCGCCAGGCGTCAACGCAGGTTCGGGACATTTTTGTCTCAGTAGGACGCACCGGCGCAATTACGCCAGTCGCACTTCTGGAGCCCGTCTTCCTCGCCGGCACAACCGTCGCGCGCGCTACGCTTCACAATGAAGATGAGATCAGGCGTCTCGACGTCAAGATCGGCGATTGGGTAATGATCGAGAAGAGTGGTGAGATCATTCCGAAAGTGCTGAGCGTCGTCACGTCGAAGCGCACCGGAAAAGAAAAGGATTTCGTGCCGCCTGAGAATTGCCCGGTGTGTGGTGGCTTAATCTCGCGTCCGGAAGGTGAAGTCGTCGCGCGCTGTGTGGCGGCAGACTGTACTGCGCAACTGATGGGTCGGTTGCTTCATTTCGCCTCGCGACGTGCGATGCGCATCGAGGGATTGGGCGACGTGCTCGCCGAGCAACTCGTAGCTGCGAACCTCGTGAAGGACGTCGGTGATCTTTATTCGTTGACGCTCGATCAGGTCGCTGGTCTGCCGCGCATGGCCAAGAAGTCAGCGTCAAATCTTCTCTCGCAGATCGAAGCAAGCAAGTCGCGGGATCTCTCAAACCTGATTTACGCGCTCGGTATCCGTCACGTCGGTGAGCGAACCGCAGGCATCCTCGCGCACGAGCTTGGCTCGCTCGAGAAGTTGATGGAAGCATCGGTGGAAGAGCTGGACGCGATCCCTGAGATCGGCTTGACGGTCGCTGAGAGTGTGCGCGACTGGTTTGACGATGAAGGGAACCGCGCGCTTTGTGATAGGCTGCGTGCCGCAGGCATTAGAACTGAAGCTGAGCGCCGGAGCAGTGCACAGGCTGATGAGCGCTTTGAAGGCAAGCAGTTTGTGCTCACCGGAACGCTGTCGAGCTTTACACGCGATGAAGCTCGCGCGCTGATCGAAGCACGGGGCGGCAGAGTGAATTCGTCAGTCAGTAAAAAGACGGATTACGTTGTTGCAGGCGAGGCGGCTGGATCGAAGTTGGACAAAGCGGAGTCGCTGGGCGTCACCGTGATCGACGAAGACGAATTTAAAGGAATGTTGGAATAAATCATATACTCTCTTCTCTGTGCAACCTCTGCGTTCTCTGTGCCTCTGTGGTTCAAATTTTCTCGGCTAAAACAACCACAGAGACACAGAGAACGCAGAGGTTGCACAGAGAAGAGAGCCCACAGACATTAGACAGGACTAACAATGAGCAGCATAGAACCAGCAACAAAGAACCTCGAATTACTTTACACGTTGTTTTGTGATGACGTCAGATTAGAAGCCGGCAACAAACTGTCGTTCATGGGTGTTTTTCAGAACATCATGGTGCAGCAGGTGCCCGTGTCGTTGATCAAATTTGCCGTTGTTAACCATTGGAAAGGGCAGGGCAGCTATCTATCTGAGGTGCGCATACTCACACCCGATCGCAAACAGCCCGTGGTCGTGTCGCAACCGACGCGCTTCGAGATCGCCTCGGGGGGCTTTGCTGACAACATCAGCTTCTTTGTAAACGTGACTTTCCCGACGGCGGGTCGTTACGTCGTGCAAACGCTCATCGATTCGAATCTTTTTCAGGAGCAGGTGTTGACTGTTTCCGACGTTACCGAGGCCGAGCTCCTCGGTACGTCGGAAGCAGTTAATTGAAGAAGGACGATGACTGGGGAGTCTAGCCTACGTCAATTTTAAAAAGTTTAATTTTGGAGTTAAGAGTGGTTGCCTTGATTCCAAGAAGCCTTGCCGCCTTCGCTTGATTACCTCCGGTTTCGGCAAGGGCCATCTTGATCAGGTGAGTCTCGAAGCGTTCGACCTCGTCGTAGAAATTAATCCCGCCGAGAATGTCCAACGGTTTGAGTCTCGTTGCTTCCTCGGTGAACGCCTTGTCGCGTGCCAGTGTTTCAGCTTCTATCAAAAGTGCATCGGCCAGATCGACAACCCTCTGAATGCGATCGCGATCGGGTCGCTCGGCGAGTTTCAAACGCACCGTTCTTTCGGGTAGTGTGCTGTTCACACGAGCATGTCTCAAGTTGTCGTTTTCTATCAAAGCTGCTTGTTCGACGTTCATTAATACTCCCCTTTCGGAACTGGACCTCTAAATACGAAAACACCAGCATCCGAAAATCCGTGACAATTATTTTTCCGTTTGTGTGTGGGGGTTGTGTTAAGAGTTGTTAAGAGTTTGTTAAGAAGTACAAAGAGGCGAGCCTGTTGAGAGACTCGCCTCACTACTCCTTGGTGCGGATGAGAGGACTTGAACCTCCACGATGTCACCATCACAGGCTTCTGAGACCTGCGCGTCTGCCAGTTCCGCCACATCCGCAAGATGCCAGGTAGGCCATTATGCGAATGCGTGTGGAGGGTGTCAAGAATGCCTATCTCAAACGACGCCATCTATTGTGTTGCCAATCACGATCGCGGCGGAAGCGATCTCGACGACTAATACGGTCGAAGTCGCGGTCGCGATGTCTACGGTAACGTCTGAAGTCGTTATTGAATCCCGTTCGACGATTGGGTCCCCGACCATCCCAGCGACCGTCACGCGCGTCATGACAGTTAACAAACTTCTCGCACTTCTTATCAAAATGTGAATCTCTCCGGCCTCGTCCCTGGCCCATTGCATCAGTCGACGCACCGAAGAAGAGCACCAACCCCACTACTAAAATTCCTAACGCGGTTTTAGATGTCCAAAACTTCATAAAAGTTCCTCTCCGAAAATTTACGGACCTATGAGGGGTATGGGGCCGCAACAAGGCTACCGTACCATCAACTGCGGCGCCGCTTCTGTGACCTTTTGCTGTTTGGGTTATTATGATTGTGCAACGAGCACTTTGCAGAGCTCTCTATGGCTAACGTCGACCCAGCGCAAGATCCACTATTTATAAGACTTATGGCCATTCATGACCGGATCACAGTGGCCGCAAAAAGCTGTGGCCGCGCACCCGAAGAGGTGACGCTCATCGCGATCAGCAAGACCCATCCGGCCTCTGTTATAAAGAGAGTGATCGAATTTGGAGCAGTGGATATAGGAGAAAATCGCGTTCAGGAGGCTGAGGGAAAGATCACTGAACTGGGGCGCAACGCCGCTCGCTGGCACCTCGTCGGACACCTCCAGGCCAATAAAGCGCGGCGTGCCGTTAACCTTTTTGATGTCATCCACTCGCTCGATTCCCTCGATTTAGCGCAGCGCCTCGATCGTCTCTGCGCCGAAGAAGGTGTGGAGACACTGGCAGTATTGATCCAGGTCGACCTCGGGCACGAAGAAACCAAATCGGGTATCGACGAATCAGAACTAACCCATTTGGTTGAGGGTCTTGGACCATTGAGTCGACTGGAGCTTACCGGGCTGATGACGCTGCCGCCGTTTTTTGACGACCCGGAACAAAGCCGTCCTTACTTTCGTCGGTTACGAGAGTTGAGGGACGAGCTTGCGGCTCGCGGCGCATTCGCAACTGGAAAAGGCGAGCTGTCGATGGGTATGACAAACGATTTTGAAGTCGCAATCGAAGAGGGCGCCACGATGGTTCGCGTCGGCACGGCCATCTTCGGCGAACGTGGCCCGAGACACTAACAAACATGCTCATCATCGATCGGATTGTTTGGTTCATTAACTCCGGCATCAAGATCGCCATCGTCGCTGTGATAGTACTGATGATCGCGAGACTGATCGCCGATGCGATGGATTTAAATCCATTTGCGTGGACGTCGCGCACCGTACGACGGCTCACTGACAGTTTCGTCATTCCGGTGCGAGGTGGGTTGCGCGGTTTTGGCGTCGACACGAAGTTTGCGCCCCTCGTCGTGATTCTGATCGTGATCCTGCTTGGCTGGTTCGTGCTTCAGTTGGTTGGGACTGTAGCCTCGACCCTCGTCGGGGTCATCGGGAGCGTGCAAAGTGGGGCCGTGTTCCGCGTCATCGGCTTTATTCTTAGCGGCTTAATCTCGATTTACATGCTGTTCATCACCATTCGTATTATTTTCTCGTGGGGGATGCTCAGCTACACGAACCGCATCATGCGTTTCCTGGTTAACGTGACTGAGCCGTTGCTGGGACCACTGCGACGAATGATCCCGCCGCTCGGCTGGATTGATATTTCTCCACTCGTTGCGCTTTTGATCCTGTGGCTGTTTCAACAGGCGGTCGCGGGAACGCTGTTGAGCGGTCCGTTTAGGAGTTTTTAGTCACAAAAGGCACAAATGGAACCCGATAAGGTCTCGCATTATCGAATACTGGAGAAGCTCGGCGCGGGCGGCATGGGTGAGGTTTATCTTGCCGAGGACATGAAGCTCGGTCGCAAAATCGCGATCAAGATCCTGAGCGAGGAATTCACCACCAATAAAGATCGTCTGCATCGTTTCGAGCAGGAAGCCTCAGCGGCGTCGAACCTGAACCATCCAAACATTCTCACTATTCACGAGATGGGGATCGACGAAGGCAGGCATTACATCGCCACCGAATACATCGACGGCGTCACGCTGCGGCGCAAGATGGCCGCCTCACAACTAGAGACGCACACGATTCTCGATATAGCGGTCCAGGTTGCGAGCGCGCTCGAAGAAGCACACGCCGCCGGCATCGTTCACCGCGACATCAAGCCCGACAACATCATGGTGCGTCGTAACGGCTACGTGAAGGTGTTGGACTTCGGCCTCGCGAAACTCACCGAAACTGTCGATCGCAGTCCAGCCGATGGTGAGGCCGCGACGAGAGTGCTGGTGCACACAGACGCCGGCGTCGTGATGGGCACGTCTCACTACATGTCGCCGGAGCAGGCGCGCGGAAAACCTGTCGACGCACGCAGCGACATCTGGAGTCTCGGCGTTGTGATCTACGAATTGATCGCGGGCCGCACTCCGTTCGAAGGTGAGACGTCAACCGACGTGATCGTCGCGATCACGCAGAAGGAGCCGCCGCCACTCGCACGCTTCGCGCCCGACGTGCCTGCCGAGCTTGATTGGATCGTGATGAAGGCGCTGCGTAAGGATCGCGACGAGCGGTATCAAACAATCAAAGAGCTCATCACAGATTTGAAACGGCTCAAGCAGCGTCTCGAGTTTCAAACGGAGCTGGAAAGGTCTGCGGCGCCTGTCAGTTTCACACGTTCGAAGATCAGCGATTTCCCCGGCGCGCCGACGACGATTGCCCAACAGCCGGTGCCGACTGCCGAGAAAACGATTAGTCACGTTTCGAGCGCCGAGTACCTTGTCACCGGAATCAAACGTAACAAGCTCGCGGCAGCTTTGATCGCGCTCATTCTCATCGTCGTCAGCGCTTCCGCGTTCTACCTGTACAAGCGCAATTCGCACCCGCTGATGACCGAGCGCGACACGGTTTTGCTGACCGATTTCGTCAACACCACGGGCGAGCCAGTCTTTGACGGCACGTTGAAACAAGCACTCGCCGTGAACCTCGGACAGACGCCGTTCTTGAACTTGTTTCCCGAAGATCGCGTCCGCGAAACACTGCGCTTTATGGGCCGCCAGCCCGACGATCGAATCACGCGTGACGTCGGTCGCGAGATCTGCGAGCGACAGGGAATCAAGGCGATGTTGACGGGATCGATTTTGAGTCTCGGCAGTCATTACGTGATCACTCTGGAAGCAGTGAACCCGCGGTCCGGCGATCCGATCGCGCGCGAGCAGATCGAAGCCGAGAGTAAAGAAAGGGTGCTCGCGTCACTCAGCACGGCGGCGATGAATCTGCGCAAGAAGCTCGGCGAATCGCTGAGCTCAATGCAGAAGTACGACGTGAACATCGAGCAGGCCACGACATCCTCACTGGAAGCCCTGAAGGCCTATACGATGGCCAACGACGAGCGTGCGAAAGGCAGGTCGCGAGAAGCGTTGACTCTCTATAAACGCGCCGTCGACCTCGATCCAAACTTCGCGATGGCCTACGCGCGTATCGGCGTTCAGTACGTAAACGAGGAACAGCTCGAGACCGCAAAAGAGTACGTGCAGAAGGCTTACGAACTTCGCGATCGCGTCAGTGAGCGCGAGCGACTCTACATTGAAGAGAAGTATTACTCGTACATCACCGGCGAGATCGATCAGACGATCGAAACGCTCAAGACCTGGGCGCGTCTTTATCCAAACGACTTTATTCCGCATAACAACCTGTCAATAAACTATAAAATGATCGGCCGGAACGAAGACGCATTGAGAGAGGCGCTCGAAGCTGTGCGACTGAGTCCGAATAACGTGGCGGGGCACGACAATGTCGTGTCGGGTTTCATGAGCCTCGGACGTTTTGATGAAGCAGAGCAGGCGGAACGAGAGGCCCAGAAGATCAATTCCGACTCGTTAGCGGCACACATCAATAACTATCACTTTGCCTTTCTGCGTCAGGATCAGGCTGCAATGGATCGCGAGGTAAATTGGGCCAAAGGCAAGCCCGAGGAAGCGCAATTTACGGCGATGATGAGTGCGACTGCGTTGCACAACGGTAAGCTGAAGCAATCAGAAGAGCTGCAGAAGCGCGCGGTTGAGATGTTGAAGCAGCAGAAGCGTGTGGAGAATGCGTCGAGCATATTGATGGGGTCTGCGAATGATCTGATGTATATCGGCAAGTGCGATCAGGCCAAAGCGGACGCTAAAGCGGCGCTGGATCTATTGCGTGGTCAGATGAATCTCGCAAACAGCGCGGCGGTCTACGCGGCTTGTGAGGATCGCGACCAGGCGCAAAAGCTGCTCGACGAAGCGCGCGCCTTGTATCCGAAAAACACGGTCATCAATGCGATTGTGCCGCCCATTGTGACTGCGGGCATTGAGCAGGATCGCGGCAATATCAGCCAGGCAATTCAATTATTCGAGTCGATACGTGGGTACGAAGGTGGAATGATACTTGGTCTCGGCACAACCTTCGCACGCGGACATTTGTACCTCAAGCAGCGCATGGGAAACGAGGCCGCCGCGGAGTTTAAGAAAGTGATAGACCAGCCGGGAGTCGACATTTTTTCGTGCACGCACGTTCTCGCGCACCTTGGTCTCGGTCGCGCCCTCGCAATCAACGGCGACACCGCGGGTGCGCGCAAGGCGTACCAGGATTTCTTTGCGTTGTGGAAAGACGCCGATCATGACCTGCCGGTGTTGGTCGAAGCGCGGAAAGAATACGAGGCCTTGAAATAACTCTGCGTAACCTCAGCGTCCTCTGCGTCTCTGCGGTAAAAGTTACAGTTTGACCTAATTCACCGCAGAGACGCAGAGCACGCTGAGGTTACGCAGAGTTGTGATATATTGCCCGTCCGACCCACAAACTCCAGAAGGATCTGAAACACAATGTCCGGACATTCGAAATGGCACAGTATTAAGCACAAGAAAGGCGCGCTCGATGCCAAGCGCGGCAAACTGTTCACGAAGTTTATTAAGGAAATCACCGTCGCGGCGCGAACCGGCGGCGGTGACCCCGACGCCAACGCGCGCCTGCGCAAAGCGATTCTCGACGCGAAGAACGGAAACATGCCCAACGACACGATCGATCGCGCGATTCGACGCGGCACGGGCGAGGAAGAAGGTGTCAATTACGAAGAGATCACGTACGAAGGTTATGGTCCAGGCGGCATAGCGCTGCTCATTCAGTCGATGACTGATAATCGCAATCGCACGGTCGCGGAAATTCGCCACCTGTTTTCGAAGAATGGCGGGAACCTTGGGGAGAGTGGCTCAGTGGGTTGGATGTTTGAGAAGAAGGGTTACATCGTCGTCAGCAAGTCTGATAAGTCAGAGGAAGAGCTTTTCGATCTCGTGATCGAAGCGGGCGCAGACGATCTGCGCGATGATGAAGACAATTTCGAGATCATCACGTCACCGGAAGCATTCGAAGGAGTGCAGGCTGCGTTGAAAGGCGCGGGCATCGAGCCGCAAGTCGCGGAAGTTGAGTTTGTGCCGCAGAACTACATAAAGCTCGAAGGCTCTGACGCGCGCCAGATGTTGAAGCTGATGGAAGCGCTCGAAGACCACGACGACGTGCAGAAGGTTTCGGCAAACTTCGACATCAGCGAAGCCGACATGGCGGCGGTTTGATCATGTGAATCCTGTAAATCATGTCATCCTGTGGAAGTCTTAGACAGGATTTCAGAATCTACATGATTTACAAGTTCACCCATCACGATCCGAACAGTGTGCGCCTTTTCGTCGTCGATTAGTTGGATAACGTTCTGCGCGACGCCGTCAACCTCGACGCTCACCACACCGCGACTCACGCCCAACGGGTTCTCGACTTTGATTCGGTAAACAGCGCGTCCGCGGCGGTAGATGATCTCGAACTCGCGCCACCAGCGCGGCACGCACGGATCGATCTCGAGTCGATCCTTTTGTAGCTTGAATCCGAGCATCGACTCCAGTCCCGCCCGATACATCCATCCTGCCGATCCCGTGTACCACGTCCAACCACCACGACCGGTGTGCGGTGGCACCGCGTAAACATCGCCGACCGCAACGTACGGCTCGACTTTGTACTTGTGCAGCCCCGCGCGCGTTGACGAGTGATTGATCGGATTGAGTAACGAGAACAACTCACCGGCGCGCTCGCCATCGCCGAGCATCGAGTACGCGATCATGGTCCAGATCGCTGCGTGCGTGTACTGCCCGCCGTTCTCACGGACACCCGGCACGTATCCTTTTATATAACCCGGATCGAGACTGCCTTTGTCGAAGGGTGGCGTGAAGAGAATGACGAGTCCATCGCCACGCCGGATCAAATACTCCTCAACGGCAGCCATCGCACGGCCCATGCGATACGGATCCGACGCTCCTGAAATCACCGCCCACGACTGCGCGATCGAATCGATGCGACACTCTTCGTTACGCGCCGAACCGAGCGGTGTGCCGTCGTCGAAATAAGCGCGGCGATACCAATCGCCGTCCCACGCTTTTTCTTCGAGCGACTTGCTTAGGGTCTCGAGATGTTTGCGATAGCGATCGCCGCGCGCCTTCTCGTTGCGCGTATCGACGTGCGGTGTGAAAGTGGCCAGAGTCGTGTAGAGAAACCAGCCGAGCCACACGCTCTCGCCCTTGCCTCCCATGCCGACGCGGTTCATGCCGTCGTTCCAATCACCTGCGCCCATCAACGGCAGGCCGTGCTGACCCACCGCAAGGCTGCGATCGATAGCACGCGCACAGTGTTCATAGATCGGCGCTGTTTCCTGTGAGACCTGCGGCTGTGTGTAGTTCTCCTGCTGATCGGGATTGAGCAGAGGTTGTTCGAGGAACGGAACTACTTCTTCGAGCACAGTTTCATCGCCAGTCACGCTGATGTAGAACGCAGTCACAAAAGGCAGCCACAGCAGATCGTCGGAGATACGCGTGCGCACGCCGCGATCGCTCGGCGGATGCCACCAGTGCTGCACGTCGCCTTCTTTGAACTGGTGTTTGGCTGCCAGCACGATCTGTTTGCGCGTGATGTCAGGGCTGCTGTAGACGAGCGCCATCACGTCCTGCAACTGATCGCGGAAGCCGAAAGCGCCGCCCGATTGATAGAACGCCGTGCGCGCCCAGACGCGACACGAGAGCGATTGATATAGCAGCCAGCGGTTGAGCATCGTGTCGAGCGCCGTGTCGGGAGTGTGCACTTCGATCGTTCCGAGCAGTTCGTCCCAGTGCGCCAAAACCTTTTCAAACGCTGCATTGACATTTCCCGTCTGACGAAAAGCAGAGACAACGGATTGCGCCGCTTCTTTCGACTCCGCTTCGCCGAGCAGGAAAATAACTTCGCGCGCTTCGTTTGGTGCGAGCTCGACGCTCGTCTGAATCGCGGCGCACGGATCGATGCCGGCGCCGTCTCTTCCGGCCAGATTCAACCGGCGCAGGGCGGCTGGCGTTTCGAGTGATCCGTTGCGACCGATGAATTCTTTGCGATCGCACGTCGCGCTCAATATCGTTTCGCTTGTCGCCGCGAACGCAACACGCTCGGCGAACTCGTTGTTGAAAGGGTTCGTCGCAAAGATAGTCGAGTTGCTGGCGTCGATCTCGGTGATGATGTACGGCGCTGACAAAGCTCGCGAAACGCCCAGCACGAGCTCATTGTAGTTAGTAACTGTCAGTCTTCGTTTGCGTGCAGTGCGATTTCGCAAACGCAACAACGAGATCTTCACAGGCGCATCGAGCGGCGCGAAGACGAGTAGCTCCTGCGAAATTCCCTGGCTCGCGTGTTCGAAGACGCTGTAGCCTTGTCCGTGCCTGACGATGTACGCCTCGCCCTCGCGGATCGGCAAAGGCGTCGCTGACCAGACTGTGCCCGAGTCTTCGTCGCGCACGTAAACGACTTCACCCGGCGGATCGCTTACTACATCGTTAGACCAAGGCGTCAGGCGATTCTCGTGACTATTAATTGACCACGTGCATCCGCTACCTGTCTCGGTAATCAGGAACCCGAAATCGACCTTGTTGCCGATGACATTGGACCAAGGCGCAGGCGTCCACTGTTCCGCGCCGAGAACTGTGACGTATTCACGCCCGCCCTGGTGGAAACCGCCGAGACCGTTGAAGAACGACAGGTCGGGCTGCGGTACCGTCAGCTCCGGATACGTTTGTGAAGGAACTCGCGGCACAAGCGGCGGCGGCAGCGGCTCTTCAACTCGCGGACGCTCGATCTGATCCTCGAACGACCCGCGCTCCGCAACGATCACGACGCGCGCCACCGCGTGAAGAAGAATGCGATCGGCCTCAGGCATATGATCCGAGCGCCGCAGGTAAACTCCGCCGGGCTTGTCCTGTAACGCTTGCAAGCCGCTCGTGCGAATCGTGGTGTCGAGATCGCCGTGCAGTAGCCCTAGATAGTCGGTCGGCGTGTCGTTCAGTATCACGAGATCGACTCGCAGCCCTTTGTAGTGCAGGTACTCGTGCCCGCGCACGACTTTCTTCACCGTCCGCATGTCCGCGGCATTATTGATACGAACGACCATGATCGGCAGGTCGCCGCTGATGCCGTAAGCCCACAGGCTCGACTGCGCTTTCGTGTTGAGCGCGAGCACGTGTGGTGTTGGGCGAAGCGATGGATCCGAATAGACGATGCGCGCCGCGAGACGTTGAAACAGGTGCGCTTCTTCCGCGTCGATCTTCAGGTGGCTCATCTCGACCTGGGCCTTGGTCCAGGCGAGACGCAGCTCGCGCTCGAAGATGTTTGGGTCGTGATACTTGTCCGCGAGCGCGAGCGCGTCTTCACGCGAGCGCGCGACGGCGGTGCTGAACGAGCAACGCACCGTTTGATTCGGAGGAATTCTTACGCGCCGTCGCAGACTGAAAACCGGATCGAGTACTGCGCCCGTCGTGTTTGAAAGCGGGCGATCTTCCATCACTGCGATCGGATTACCGGCCGTGCGCCCACGACCGAGAAAACGTCCGCGATCCGTTTCGTATTGGACCGCGCCGACCTGTTCACCTTCGGCGGCGACGACGACGTGCACGCCCCAGATCGGTTGCTCGTCTGAAGAGCGTTGGCGCCGGTGGGCGAGGATCGCGTTCTCGCCGGGCACGAATTCCGTCTCGATGAATAGATTGCTGAACGCCTGGTGCGCTGCGTCAGCATTCTGACTCGCTAAGACGATCTCCGCATAACTGGTGAGCTCGATCTCACGGGTTCGCGACGAATGATTTGTGAGCGAAATGCGACGCACTTCCGCGTTGTCTTCAGCCGAAACCACGACTTCCATTCGCGTCGAGATCCCCGAATCCACGCGACGGAAGTCGGCTTTGTCTTCTGAAAACGCGACGTGGTACGACTGCGGCTTGCGTCGCACCGGCTGGTGACCTGCCGACCACACGGCGCCGCTGCGCACGTCGCGCAGATAAATAAACGCGCCCCAGTTGTCGCAGGTTACGTCTTCACGCCAGCGCGTGACCGCGTTGTCTTCGCATTGTGAATAGCCCGAGCCGGCGGTTGTGAGCATGACGTTGTAACTGCCGTTCGAAAGCAACTGCGTTCGTGGCGTGTCGAGGTCCGCAGATTCGTAAACGCGCGTGATCATGCCGGGCATGGCTTGCGCCACTCGTCCGGTCAGGACCTCTTCGGAGCGCGGATGAGCCGCCGGCACGCCGACGGGTATTCGCTCTTGCAGCAGCAGCTCGGTTGCCTGCACCGACGGATCGGAGTGGAAACGCTTCGCGCCCAGGTCTTCGTGAAGAATGTTCGCGAGCGAGACCAGGCTCATGCCCTGATGGTGCGTCATGAAGGCGCGAATAATCACCGACTTCTGGCCTTCAGGCAGTCGCTCAGCCGTGTAGTCGATCGACTCGTAAAAGCCGTATGGGCCAAGTGCGCCTTCTTTCTGTAGCCGGCGCAGGTTGTCTATCGCGGCCTCCGGATCGATGTCCAGGGCCAGCATCGTGGCGTAAGGAGCGACGACGAGATCCTCGATCAGTCCACGCTTGAGACCGAGACCGGGAACGCCGAAAGGTCCGTATTGATAATTGAAATGCAGATCGCGCACGTTGTAGGCCGCTTCGGAGATTCCCCACGGCACGCCGCGCTCGTCGCCGTATTCGATCTGTCGCTCAACTATTGTTTTGTACGTTTCGGCAAGCAGTGTTGCCGGGTAGTTACGCATGACGAGGAGCGGCATCAGGTACTCGAACATCGTGCCCGTCCATGAGATCAATGCGCGCCCGCCGTCGACTTTGGTGAGCGCACGACCCATGCGGAACCAGTGTTGTTGCGGTACGTCGCCTTTAGCGATGCCGACAAAACTCGCGAGACGCGCTTCCGAGGCGAGCAGATCGTAGTAAGACTCGTCGGCGCGTGATGCGGTGACGTTGTAGCCGATAGTGAAGAGTTTGCGCTCGACGTCGAAGAGAAACGAGAAGTCCATCTGCTCGACGATCTCATCGCAACGGCGTGCGAGGCGACTCAGGCGCGACAACATGTCTGACGAAGCGCTGGCCGACTGTTCGAGCGCTTTGGTGAGTTTTGAATCATCTGAATGCGTCGCCGCGAGTTGGACCAGGGCTTTGTCGCAAAGCTGTGGTATTTCTGCGAGTGTCGGAACCTGCTGCAGAAGTGTGAGCACTGGTTCTTCCTTGTCGGCTGACGGAAGTAAGAGGCCCCAGCTTGTCAGCGATTCCGCATCTCTGCGCAATGATTTGACCTGATGTTGCAGCGCGCCAACCCACCAGCGCAGCTCCTTGAAACTGACCTCGCCATGCTCGTGGACGAGGGCGTTCACGATATCTTCGATTTCAGAAGCACGGCGTCCGAGTGAGTCAAACAGCGCGATCCATGATGAAAGAACGTCGCCGGGCTCGGCTGGCAACAGCGCATAACACGCCGCGATCTCGTCGTGCAACTGTCTCACCGTCACGACGTCAGTGCGTTGCCGGAAGCTGCCTAGCGCGCTCGCTTCTGCGTCGATGGCGTTGATCGTGTCGGTCAGTCCTTCGATAACACGCTCGTCAAAGAGACGTGTTTCCGGAAACTCGATGCAGGCTTGTTTGACTGCGATGAGATGTCCAGCGAGGTTGCCGCTGTCGACGGTCGAGATGTATTGCGGCAGGAGTGGCTCGAGAGTTTTGGTGTCGTACCAGTTGAAGAAGTGACCGTGCATCCGGCCGAGTTTCTCTAACGTTGCAAACGTCAGCTCCTGTCGTTCGAGTAATTCAAGCGCGCCGAGGTAACCGAGATCGCGTGCCGAATGATTACCGAGGAGCAACAAGCCCATGTTTGTCGGTGATGTGCGATGTGCGACGACTGGTGACGGATCTTCCTGGTAGTTGTCGGGTGGAAGCCAGTTGTCGTCAGCGCCTACGAAGGTTTCGAAGAAGCGCCACGTACGGCGTGCGATCAGTCGCGCAAACGCTTTGTCTTCTTCGTTCAAAAGCTTTCGCTCCGCCGGCCGCGGCTTGCTCACGAGATAAGCGATCAAAGGCGAAAGAATCCAGATGACGAAGAGCGTGCTGATTTCCGGCAGTGCGCGAGGCTTAAAACTTAGCGTGAGGCCAAGCGCGGCAACCGTCAGTATCAACGCCGGCAGCATGAAGCGAACGAACGACTGCAAATCGTTTCGCAGAGATCTTTCCGCTTCGGCTGCCGATACCCATTCGAGCAACTTCCGGTGCGAGATTAGCTGGCGATAGACCGCACGTACGATCGCGTCGCACATCAACCATGCCTGGTGCGGCAGGAACACGAACGAGAGCGCGATCTGTGCGGTGTTGGTGCGGAAGTCGCCCCAGCGGCTCCAGAAATGGCTGGTCCAGGGAATGCCGCGCGGGTGCATTGCGAGGCCCGTCGTCACGTGCAGGTAAACCGGAAACGCAATGACGAGAAAAACAAAGAGGGACCAAAGCAACGCCGAGCCGGGAAACAACGCGCACGAAGCCACGAGCCATAGAAACAACGCCGGCGCGACGAGGCTGCGACGAAGATTGTCAAGGATCTTCCAGCGCGAGATCAGCGGCAATGTGTTGCGCACCTTTTGGCGATTGCCATCCGGAACCCACGGAAACAGCCAGCGACTGATCTGCCAATCACCACGTACCCAGCGATGCGATCGTTTGGCGTAAGCTTCGTAAGACGCGGGATAGTCGTCGAGCAGCTCGATGTCTGTCGTGAGTGCGGCGCGCGCAAATAAACTCTCGAATAGGTCGTGACTGAGAAGGGAATTCGGCGGCACGCGGTTCTCGAGCGTCGTTTGAAAGGCATCGACGTCGTACAAGCCTTTGCCGGTGAAGTTACCTTCGCCGAAGAAGTCCTGGTAAACGTCTGACACTGCCGTCGTGTACGGATCGATGCCCGTGTAACCGGAGAAGACCTGAACGAATTTCGAGCGTGATGCGCTTGCGAGAGCGATGCTGACGCGTGGCTGCAAAATGCCGTAGCCGCGTGTGACACGATTCGTCGCCGGATTGATGTGTGGTTGATTGAGCGGATGAATCGCGGCGCCGACGAGCTTGCGTGCGACGTCACGTGGAAGCTGTGTGTCGGAGTCGAGCGTGATTACGTAGCGAATCGACTTGAGCAGGGCGTCGTTGGCAGTGCGGACGACGAAGCTCGTGTCCTGTGCGCCGCGAAGCAGCCGGTTAAACTCTTCGAGCTTGCCGCGTTTGCGTTCCCAGCCCATCCATTTGTGCTCGCCTGCGTTCCACTGTCGCTTTCTGTGGAACAGATGAAAGCGGTCGTTGCCGTGGCTGCGATTCAGAGTGTCGATACCGCTTTGCGCAATCGCGAGGAGATTTGAATCGGCCGGTGTTTCTTCCGAATCAGCGTCGGGGAAATCGCTCAGCAACGCGAAGTAGATGTGTTCGTCCTGGTTTGCGAGATAGTGGACCTCGAGTCGCTCAACAAGCTCGTGCACCTGCGAATCGTTCAGAAAGATCGTTGGCACGACGACAAATGTTGCAGCGCCGTCTGGAATGCCGTCAGACGTTTTCATCCGCGGCAGCAGACGCGGCGGAAAGAAGTGCGTGAGATCCCAGTTGAGCACCGTGATCGCGAGATCGCTCGCAGGAATTAGCGCCAGCAACGCCGTCACTATCAGAAACGGCCAACCGGCTCCGTATTGCGACATGAAGTAAACCAACGACGTCACGATCAGGAGCGTCATGACGCTGAGGGTGCCGAGATAGGTTTGTGTGCAGTGTCGCAGTAGGAAACGACGAAGTCGCTCCACGGTGCCTGGTTGATAATGAAACTTCGTCTCGAGTTGGTTTAAGCCGGTGTCGATCAGGTAGTAACCGATGTGTCGTTGCGCGTGCGCTTTTTCATCCGCGTGGGCAGCGAGATCGATTGCGGCCTGGCCGATGTCGAGCTCGTTGGAGCGTGTTCGTTTGCTGATCCGCTCGATCACGTGTCGATAGCGATCGCGCGAGGCAAACTCCATTTGCGCGTAGACTCCGGCCGGATCGTTTCCCAGCAGCCGCTCGATCAGACTGACTTTTTCAAAGAAGTCGTTCCAGTCGAGCGTTGAGAGCAGCCGCATGCTGGTGATGATGTTTCCGACAGTGACCTGCGCGGCGGCTTGTCGCTGGTGTTCCGAGTGAATGATCTGTTCGACTGTCGCGCCGTGGTTTGCGACCTGTTTCTCGATCCAGTTCATCACCGGCATGACGGACGGGTGTTGTTCGCGCAGGCGTTGTACGAGTTGAACCAGAAACGCGTGCGGCAGCTCTTCCTGTTTTCCGAGTCGCTCGTTCACGAACGACATGATGTTCGCTGGTTGCAGTGAAGCGAGCTCGAGCAGTTTGTCGGCGAGCTTATCAGCTTCGTCACGCTCGAGGCGGGCGCGAGCGATGGCGATCGCGAGGCGGCGCAGGTTTTCGACGAGTGCGAGTCGCAGAGTGATGGCGACGGCCCATAGCTCGCCGATCGAGAGTGGCGCAACTGTTTGATATGACGCGATAAATCTTTGCAGCGTGTTCGTGTCGAGACGCGAGTCAGTGTGCGCGATGAGGGCGAGCGCGACGGCGTAAATTCTTGGATAGTCTGCTAGTTCGCCTTCAGCGAGTTTGGGTAGCTCGTGGTAGTAGCTCGTGGGCAGGTCCTGACGGATCTCGCGCAGTTGCTCTTCGATGATGTGATAGTTGTCTACCAGCCATTCAGCGGCGGGCGAGATCGCGCGGCCTTCGCGCAGAGCGTTGACGAGAGCTTTGTATGCGGCTTCGAGCTTGCGGCCGTTGTCTTCGAGGCGCGGCAGGAGTTGTGCGCGGCCTTTGCGAGTTACGGTTTTGTGTTCGGCAGCGAGAGTTTGTGCGTACTGTTCGAGGCGCTCGACGCTGAAGAACTCGGCCTGGAAAGGCTTCTCGTCAGCGTAGCCCGTTGGTTTACCTAAAAATGAAGACACTGCTTCGATGAACTCACTCATAGAGTGTGCCCGCGTTACACAATAAGCAGGCGGACTAAGGGGAATTCGAGGATAACATTTTGTGGTTGTAGTTGGTAATACGTGTATACTCACGCGCGATGCGCGTCTTAGGAATCGATCCGGGAAGCCAGACAACGGGATGGGGCGTTGTCGAAGGCGACGGACGGCGTTACGGCACTGTCGCTTTTGGATCGATTCGTGCATCGTCCAGCCAGAGGTTTTCCGCGCGTTTACTGAAGATGTGTACGGGGATCGAGGAGGTGATCGCGCAGCATCGTCCGGATGCGTGCGCGCTCGAAGATTCATTCCTCGCGACGAATGTGAAGGTCAGCATGAAGCTCGGGCAGGTGCGCGGTGTGGTGTTGCTGGTTGCTGAGCGCGCGGGGCTGGATATTCACGAGTACTCACCGCGGTTGATCAAACAGACAGTGGTTGGTTACGGAAATGCGGAGAAGCATCAGGTGCAGGAGATGGTCCGACTGCTGTTGGCGCTAAAGAGCATTCCCGCGCCACATGATGCGGCAGATGCGTTGGCGGTGGCGATTTGCCACTTCCATCACGCCGCGTTTAAAGAGAGAATCGCCGCGGTTTAAGATTTAGTTCAACCTCACGATTGGAGAAACAAAATATGATTCCTCACAAGCTCACGCTTTGCCTGCTTTTCATTCTTTTCCTTCAAATAACTGGTTTCGCGCAGAAGAAGCCGCCAAGTGGAGGGCGGTTGGCGGTTGTTGTTGACGAGCGGCTCGCAGCGTTGCGCGCGACGCCGCAACTCAACGGAAAACTCGTTCGGCGTCTCAGTCGCGGACGACTCGTTGCTGTTAGGTCTGTGAAGACAGGCGCTGACGGCATAACGTTCGTGCTGGTAAACGTGACGCGCCGCACACATGGCTGGATTCAACGTGATGCAGTCGCCTCAGCTTCGCGTTCCGGTGACGATCGAAGACTGTTAACGCTGATCCAACGTTCAGATGGCTTCGATCGTATCGCCCGAGCACGAATTTTTCTCGATCATTTTCCACGTTCGCCCGTGCGTCCGGAAGTTTTATTGCTGCTCGGCGACACCGCAGAATCTCTTGCCGAAAAACTATCACTCGAAGCCTCACGCCGTCTCAAAGATCCCGGTGACGCACCGCAGTTCAGTTATTACCTGAACTACACGGGTCTCGATCGCTACAACCGTCAAGGCGTCAGGTTTGTTTTCGATCAGATCTCCAAACGCTTTCACTACGACGGTGCCGCTTGGCGCGAGCTAATCCGCCATTATCCACGCTCGACCGCGGCTTTGGATGCCCGGAAGCGACTGTAGGGGTGGGGC
>DASYFE010000198.1:0-6399 GCA_036498585.1 Pyrinomonadaceae bacterium
AAATACAAGATACACGCCCGCAGCGTGGCTTTGACTCGGCGCTACCGCGCTCGGTTCTGTGCCTACTCGGCAATGACTGGAAGCGTCGTCAGGCCGCCGGGGATGATGTAGCCGGGCTCAGATTGGACCACCGAAAGCGCCGACTCCAGCGTGGCATGCGGTTCGAGTCCCATCTGGCGGACGACGTCTGCGTCGAGCGCCGACACGAGCATGAGCCGAAATCTCTCCGCCTTACGACGTAAGCCCCACGCCGTTTGCCCGTTGATTTTGTAATCCTCTGCCAGCATCAACGCCGTCGCACGTGCTCCTCCCGGCGCGAACCAACGCAAAAAATCATCGCGACCCAACCCTTGCGCGCACTCAGCGAGCGCAATCATTGTCCCGCCCTCCACGAGCACCTGTGAAGCATGCTCCATCGCTTTGTGTGATTGAATCAGATTGACGTCGCGCGGCGCACCGCCCGCACTGACGATCACAACCGGTCGACGCTCATCAACCTCGACCGTATGCGAGGCGAGATACTCGTCGCAGCCGCGACGGTGCGCGTCGCGCCAGTGACCGGAATAGACGGCAACGATCTCGTTATTTCCATCAAGCACCGTGTTGACTAAGAACGAAGGATTGAGCATCCCGATTGCCTCGATCATATCCTCATGTACCGGATTTCCATCGAGGCAACCTGATGCAATCCCGGATCGTTTTTCGAGTGTCTCCAGATCGAAGGAGAGAAGGTGATTGGCTTGTATGGAACGCTCCGCTGCGCAACCCGGCAGCAGCGCCTTGCGGCCTCCCGAAAATCCCGCGATGTAGTGTAAAGAGATGGCCCCGACAACGATGACGCGATCGGCTTCGATCAGTCTCCGATTCAGAACGACGGGAGTTCCGCGCGCCGTTGTTCCGAGTGCTGCATGAGACGCGGCGTCGTTAGCGTCGTGTGGGTGAACTTCGATTCTACCCGGGAGATCGGGGCCGAGAATGCCGTGAATCTCTGCAGCAGTTGGGGCGCGATGGATACCGCCGCCGATGAGAAAAGAAATTTGTGAATCGCTTAACCCGTGCCTGTTCAGGCGATCGACGAGCAATGGCGCAATACGATTGACGCACGCCACGCGCGTCGCATCCGGCACGACGATGACCACACGTTCGTGAGGTTTGACGACCTCTTCGAGTCGCGGTGAATTGATAGGTGTGTCGAGTGCTGCGTGCAGGCCGGCGTCTGTAAGCGGCGCAGGCGTGTGGTCGTGTCGCGCGAGCAGTCTGAACTGTTGCGAGTCGTAGCGGAAAGGAACCTGCTGTGCGCCGTAACCGAGTTTGACGGTCTGTTCAAAGCTTGGTTTCACCATCGGAAAACTTTTTCCTTTCAGCTCATCACCGACTTCAACACGCGCGCGAGTCGCGGAATGCCCTCTTCGATTCGAGCCGTAGTGGGATGGCTGAAGTTCAGGCGGATGCTGCTCGATCGTTTCTTATTTACGCTGAAGGCGTGGCCCGGAATGAACGCGACGTGTTCATCTTCGAGCGCTCTTCGAAATAGCTCGTCAACATCGACCGTCGACGGCAGCTCGACCCAGACGAAAAAACCGCAGTCGGGCTTGGTCCAGCTTGCAGCGTTGGGAAAGTTCTCTGCGAGTGCGCGCAGCATCGTATCACGCCGGAGGCCGTACTGTGTACGCAACGTCTCGATTTGTGCGGGTAGTTGGCCCGTGTCGAGGTAAGCGTTGACGATGCGTTGCGAGAGCGGCGCGGCGTCGATGTCCGTCGACTCCTTGATAACCGACAGCGGCAGGATCAATTCTTCCGGGACGACGAGCCAGCCTACACGTAATGCAGGCGCCAGAATTTTTGAGAACGAGCCTACGTAAAAGACTGAAACGTCGCTCAGCGCACGCAACGGCGGCAGCGGGTTTTCATAACACAAAAAACCGTAAGCGTCGTCTTCGACAATGGGCACACGATATTGCTCGGCCAGCTCGACCAGGCGCTTACGTTTCGACGAAGACAGACGCACGCTCAAAGGATTATGTCCGTCAGTGATGGAGTAGATAAAACTCGGGCGCGCGCCGCTCTTCAGATATTGTTCGACCGCATCGACGTCCATTCCTGTCTCCGCGTCGGTCGAAACTGTCAGAACGTTAGGCTGGAAGGGTTCGAGGACTTGCTGGAAGCCGGAGTAAATCAACTCTTCCGTGATGACGCTGCCGCCCGGTTCGAGCAGCAGCCGTGACAGCAGACTCATACCCTGCTGTGCGCCAGCCGTCAGAAAGATTTGTTCTTCACGACAGTCGACACCCCGCCGCTTCATCAATTCACGCACGTGTTGTTTCAATGACTGAAGCGGTGGGCTGTATTGCAGCGCGCCCGCGTTCACAGACAGCACGCGCGCGGTCGCTTCTGCTATAGCCTCTGTGGGAAAGAACTCGACCGCGGGCATTCCGAGCGCGAAAGACGTGATACCGGGGCGCGCAGTCGCGACCAGCATCCGCTGCAATGCCGATTGCTCCAACCCTCGCGCCCAACCTGCCAGCTCCGCCTGCGCCTGCAAACTCGAAGAGATTGTCATAAGTTTCCGCGCAACACTTGCTCACGCTCAATCGCTTCAAAGAGCGCCTTGATATTTCCGCCGCCGAAGCCGCGCGCGCCCTTGCGCTGGATAATCTCCATGAACGCAGTCGGACGACCGTGCAGAGGCTTGGAGAAGACTTGAAACATCGTGCCCCACTTATCTTGATCGACAAGAATGCCGAGCTCACGAAGCGACTGCCTGTCGACGTCGATCGTCCCGACTCGCTCTTCCAGAGTCTCATAATAGGTGTCCGGCGTATAGAGAAAATCAATGCCGTTGGCGCGCAGCGCGCGGATGGTTTGCACGATGTCGTCGCATTGCAGCGCGATGTGTTGTGCGCCGGGACCGTGATGAAATTCCAGGTACTCCTCAATCTGCGAAGCGTGTTTGCTCGGCGCAGGTTCCATAAGCGGAAACTTGACGTACCCGTTACTGCTTTCCACCACGCCTGAATTCATCGCCGAATTTTCCGTCACGATATCTTCCTGGTGCGAGTGGTGAAAGTCGAAGACGTCGATGTAGAAGTCGAACCAGTCTTTGAGCGAGTTGGGTCCAACACAGGAGGCGATATGGTCGAAGGCGGTGAGTCCGGTCGGATTTACCGACGCCGGGTTTTTGAACGATTGATAGCCGGGGAAGAACCGTTTGTCGACTCCTTCTCGATGGACGAAGGAGTGGACAGTATCGCCGTAGGCTGCGACAGTCGCTTTGACGAAGCGACCGTCCTCCTGATCGAAGAACGTCGGCTCCATCACGGGACGCGCACCGCGCCGCACCGTCTCCGCAAAAGTGTATGGGACATCGTCAACATTGAATGCGATGTCTTTAACGCTGTCGCCGTGAACGCGGACATGTTCGGCCACGGGGCTATCGGGCGAGAGCGCGCTGGTGAAAATCAAAGTAATGTTGTTCTGTTGCAGCACGAACGAGGTGGAATCGCGCTCGCCTGTTTCCAGTGATGAAAAGGCAATCGGCGTAAAGCCGAAAGCCATGCGATAAAAGTGCGCGGCTTGTGAAGCATTACCGACATAAAACTCCACATAGTCGATGTGTCTGATTTGCAACATAGTATTTCCCAGAGAGTTACTTCATTTTTTGCCGGGATGAAGGGGAGGAAGGTTCTTGCGCAAAACTTCGTCTCAAAGACTCTAACTAATCGTCTCGATGCGAGCTGGGCTGAGAATGTACGCGTATGATAGCAAGTCTTGAGCGGGAGTGATAGCCACGACGGTTAGCGGAGTTCCTCGGCAAGCCCGAGAATGATGCCTTCAGGGCCACGTATGAAACAGACCCGGTAGATGTCCTCGTACTGGGCGACTTCGCCCACGAGCTCAGCGCCATGGGTGCGCAGGCGCGCGACGACGTCGTCAACGTTGTCAACGGCGAACATGATGCGGCGTATGCCCAGCGTATTCGCTGGTGCGTTCTTCGGCTCAATTCTGATCGCTGCAGGCGTGTGGAACTTGCTCAGCTCAACCTTACCGTGGCCGTCCGGAGTCCGCAGCGTCGCGATCTCGCAGCGAACGTTCTCGAGCCCGACGACACGGTCCACGAAACGTCCCTCGAGTGGCATCTCACCCTCCAGCTCCATACCAAGCTCGAAAAAGAACGCCTTCGCCGCCTCCATGTCTTCGACCACGATGAGGACGTTGTCCATCCGTTTAAGCGTCATGTCTTTCCTTGCCTCTCTTCACTGTTGATGCCTTCGGCGTATTTTATAGTCGCAGTGATTTCTCTGTGCAACCTCTGTGTCCTCTGTGTCTCTGTGGTGAGGGTTAACCACAGAGACACAGAGGACACAGAGGTTGCACAGAGAAGAAAGCCAGTCGCAGTTCAACCTGATCCACCCCGCGGATGCGCCTGGGCGAGGTGTACGCGAAGCTTTTGAGCGAGCAGAGAAACATGCGGTTCGTCGAGCATCGTGAAATGATTGCCCCTCACCAACTCGATCTCCAACGAACCCTCTGCGAGCTGACTCCAACCATAAGTCGTGTCAGTCAGTTCATCATCCATCGTCTCTTCCGCACGGAAGAGAACCAGCGGTGCGGAACATGGTCGCGGCCGGTAAGCCAGCACCGCTTCGTTGTTGCTGCGATAAACCTTGAAGAGATCGTGAAGCTGCGTCAAATCAAAACCTTTTGGAAATATTCCTGACCTCTCTGCCAGTTTGAAGAGGTGTTTCAACTGCGATCCTTCATCAAGACTCAAAAGCTGCTCTGAGATATTCGCTAACTCCGCCGCTGGCAGTCCGAGTTGAAACGCGAAATTCGCTACCTGCATCCCCTGCTCATTCTCTTGTCTGAACCTGGCGGTGTAGGGAGTGATCGAATCAAACAAAGCTACGAGCGCGACTGGCAGCCCTCGTCGCTGAAGTTGACACGCCATCTCGAAAGCAACAAGGCCGCCCATGGACCAACCACCCAGCACGTATGGTCCACTATCCTGCACCGCACGGATCGCATGGATGTAATCAGTCGCCATCTCTTCGATTCGCGTGTGCGGCTCCTGCGCGTCCAGCAACCCACGCGCTTGCAGCGCATAGAAAGGTTGAGCTACACCCAAACGACGGGCGAGACTGACGTACGAAAAGACGTTACCACCGACCGCATGGACACAGAAAAAGGGAGGCAACGACCCTTGCGGCTGAATCGAGACGAGGGATTGGCCGGCCTTACTCGTGGCTGCGTTACGAAGAGGACCGCCGATAATTTTCGCCACCGCGCCGGGGTGCTGCTCTTCCAGGTACTTCGCAAAAGAAGCGATCGTCGGAGCGTTGAAGATATTGACGACGTGTACGATCTCGCCCAGATGTTCCTGCAAGCGGTTAATAAAAATCACGCCCTTGATTGAGTCGCCTCCGAGATCGAAAAAGTCGTCATGTATACCGATATGCTCGACACCGAGCACGTCGGTCCAAAACTCCAACAGCATCGCTTCGACAACGTTGCGGGCAGCTTCGTATCGCTTCTCGAACTCCGGTCGCTCGCGTCCGGGCTCCGGCAGGTTTTTCTTATCGAGCTTTCCGTGAGCCGTCAGTGGTATCTCTTCCAACTCGACAAAGACCGCGGGGAGCATGTGCTCCGGCAGTCTCTCTTTCAAATAAGCGCGCAGCTCGTCGATGCGGAGCTCACCGTTCGCGACTACGTAAGCGCAGAGACGTTGATCTCCGTTAGTGTCCGGACGGGCCATGACAACAGCGGCTTGAAGAGACCGGTGAGTGAGGAGTGCCATTTCAATCTCGCCGGGTTCGATGCGAAAGCCGCGGATCTTCACTTGATCATCCGCGCGCCCGAGATATTCGATATCGCCATTATGGAGTCGCCGAGCGAGATCGCCCGTGCGATAGAGCCGCGCGCCCGCTTCTCGCCCGAATGGATCTGGGATAAAGCGCTCGGCCGTCAACTCGGCGCGATTGAGATAGCCGCGCGCCACCCCCGCGCCGCCGATATACAACTCGCCCGGCAACATGTCGGGTACTGGCTTCAAGTGCCGATCAAGAACGTAAACGCTGAGGTCCGGAATCGCCCCGCCAATCCTGCTGCCACGAATACTTTCGAGGCCGGCGGCGGTTAAAGGCCGGTACGTGACATGGACCGTCGTCTCCGTAATGCCATACATGTTGACGAGCTGTGGCTGCCGGTCGCCATGCTTCTCGAACCACGGCTTAAGGCTTTGCAGCTCGAGCGCCTCACCGCCGAAGATAACGTAGCGCAACGAGAGCTCGTCTTCACGAGCTTCATCCGCCTTCATGAGTTGACGGAAAGCCGACGGCGTTTGATTGAGCACCGTAACCTGCTCGCGGCTCAACAGCTCATGGAAAGCTTCAGGCGATCGAC
>DASYFE010000199.1:0-2830 GCA_036498585.1 Pyrinomonadaceae bacterium
AGGAGTGCGATGGCCCGTATGGGCCACTGCCCTTCTGGCCGTCTCTTCGAAGCCGCCGCGTGCGGTGTTGCGATCATGTCAGACGAATGGGCCGGACTTGAAACATTTTTTCAGCCGGGTATCGAAATCATTGTCGCGCACAACACCGACGACGTGATTGCGGCAATGCAGTTGCCCCGAGCTGAACTTGGGAAAATTGCTCTTGCCGGTCGTCAACGAGTGCTCGAGTCGCACACAGCTGCGCATCGCGCCGCAGAGCTTGAAAGAATCTTTGAAGCAGCTCGGGGCATTCCGGCCCTCGAAAACTCTTACGGCAAACAGATGGTTGCTGAGGTGTAGCAATGTGGGGAATTGTGCCGGCGGCGGGCATTGGCAGTCGCATTCAGCCACTCGCATTTTCCAAAGAGCTCTTACCTGTCGGCAGCCGCACGGAGAACGGCAGCGAGCGGCCTCGCGCCGTGAGCGAGTATCTTGTCGAGCGAATGATCAAAGGCGGTGCGACGAGGATCTGCTTCGTTGTTTCGCCAGGCAAGTCGGACATCTTCGAATACTTTGGCGGTGAGATTGGACCAACAACTCTCTGTTACACCGTCCAGAGAACGCCCGCTGGTCTATGCGACGCAATCTTTCGCGCGGCGCCGTTCATCGAGCGCAACGAAGTTGTGCTTACCGGTTTACCTGACACGATCTGGTTTCCGGAGGACGGGTTCTGTGCATTGCGCGATGATCGACTGTCGTTTCTGGTGTTTCCGGTGAACCAGCCTGAGTTCTTCGACGCTGTTGTCGCGGACGAGTATGGTCGCATTTTGCGAATCGAGGTGAAGAACCGAGATGCGAGCTCGTCTTACGTATGGGGGGCATTCAAGATGCCAGGTTCGGTGTTGCACGAGCTTCATGACTTGTGGCTGCGCCGCCGGCGTTCTGACGAATACATCGGCACACTCGTGAATGCGTTTCTTGCGGAAGGCGGCGAAGCGTTTTCAGTTCCGGCAGGAAAGGTTTACGTCGACGTCGGCACACTGAACGGATATCGTGAAGCGATGCGCGTGTTAGGTGAACAATCTGTCTTATCTGTGGCTTAAAGGATGAGTGTGCTCGAAACAAATGAACCGATGACCACGGATCAGATTCGCCGTCGCGTGGCGGAACTCGGCGACTGGTTTCACAACCTCGATCTCGGTGGAGTAAAAACAGCGCCCGATCACTTCCTCGGCGACTATCCCGCCGTGAAATGGACACGATTTTCAGGCGCTATTCCTGACGATCTGACCGGAAAGTCTGTGCTCGACGTCGGTTGCAACGCCGGTTTTTACTCAATTCAAATGAAACAGCGCGGCGCCGATCGTGTGGTCGCGATTGACACTGATGACCATTATCTCGAGCAGGCGCGGTTTGCAGCGAAAGTGAATGGCGCTGAAATCGAGTTTCGAAAACTGTCCCTGTATCGCGTCGGCGAACTTCGGGAAAAGTTCGACGTGGTCCTGTTCATGGGTGTCTTATATCACTTGCGCCATCCGCTGCTCGCGCTCGACCTTCTGCACGAGCACGTCGTAGCAGATCTCCTCGTCGCACAATCGATGCTTCGCGGGTCTAATGAGAGCACGGAACTTCCGCGAGACTTTGAGTTCTTCGACGACAAAGCTTTCGACGACGAGAGATTTCCTCGCATGTATTTCATCGAAAATAGATTTGCGAACGATCCTACAAACTGGTGGATCCCGAACCGAGCATGTTTTGAGGCAATGCTGCGGAGTGCAGGGTTCGAGATCCTGGATCATCCGGAAGACGAGGTGTTCATCTGCCGCCGCGTCGAGTTACATGATCCGTTTGATTACACGAACGAGCTCCGGGAGATCGCGCGATGATCGAAGCAGTCATGTTCTGGAACGAGCCCAACAACAAATCTCACTGGGATTTTGAAGTTGATCCGGACTGGACCATGTTTGCTTCGATGGTAAAGCTCGCTGCCGATGCCGTCAGATCTGAAAACCCTCAATTGCTTCGCGTGCTGGGAGGAATTTCCCCGATCGATCCTGACTTCATCCGCAATATGGATTCGAAAGGCGTCTTGAGCACTCTCGACGTCGTAGCACTGCACGGTTTTCCACTTGATTGGAACCACTGGTCCATCCACGAATGGGCGGACAAGATCGAGGAAATCCGCAACGTCACACAACTGCCGATCTGGATCTCGGAAGTTGGTGCGTCGACTTTTGGCGCTGAGGAGATTCAGGAGTTTGGTTTACGACGTTCCGCTCAGTTGTTGGTCGATCGCGTGCCGCGCATTCACTGGTACAGTCTCTACGACTTGCCGAAGGCCTGGCCAGCGACAACTCGTCACCGCGAGGCGGAGGGTTCAGCTTACTATCGTCATTTCCACATGGGCCTGCTGGATGAACACGGCACTCCCAAACGCGCGCTCTGGCAGTTTTCCGATTACACACCGGCGCTCGGGATTTGTCAGTGGTTTCATTTCGATGATCACCGGCTTCAGGACGCCGTTCGGTGGCTCCAGCGTTTAGGCGTTAAGTATCTCCGCACCGGACTTAGCTGGTCAGACACTGAGCGGCCGGATTACGAGCCGTGGTTCGATCGCATGATGACTGCACTCGAGCCGTTCGAAGTAACACTGACTTTTTGTTTCACTCCCGAATCAAAAGGCATCAACCCACACCACACCAGCGCGCCACGCCACCTTGAAGACTACGCGGACTTCTGCACTCGCATGGTCCGGCGATACGCGAAGTGACCACTAACAGCACAAGGGCTTGCCTCAAAAAGTCGGATTCTTAAGGGCGCAACTGTGGGGGTGGCCCTCCGTGGCCACCCG
>DASYFE010000200.1:0-3627 GCA_036498585.1 Pyrinomonadaceae bacterium
CGGGTGGCCACAGAGGGCCACCCCTACAGTTGTTTACGAGATTAAACATTCAATACGCGGGCGACGGAGTTGATGGAGCGTTTAACGTCTTCAGGCGAAGTGCGCCAGTTGCAAACACTGACGCGCATCGCACGCTTGCCACGCCACGTCGTGCCACCGAAGAACGCTTCTCCCGAAGCCACAACTGCTGCGATCACTTCGTCGGTCCGACGGTCATGCTCTGAAGACGGATCGAGAAAACGGACGAGCCCCTGATTGATGATCGGCTCCCACAACACCTCAGCGCCCGGAAGTTTACCAATCCCCATCACGAGCTCGTGTGCGTGATGACAACAACGGTCGATCAGCTCCGCAACACCGTCTCGACCCAGTTGCCGCAACGCCGCATACGTAGAAAACCCACGCGCGCGTCGCGACCACTCAGGATTCCAATCCATCTCGTCACGCGCGTCTTCCTGATGCGTGAGATACGGCGCACGATGAGACATCGACGCTCGATGTGCGTCAGCGTTTACGATGAAAGCGTAGCCGCAGTCAAACGGGACGTTGAGCCACTTATGTCCATCGGTGGCCCACGAGTCTGCTGCTTCCACTCCCTTTACTAAATGACGATAGCGCGGACTGGAAGCCGCCCACAAACCAAACGCACCATCAATATGAACCCACGCACCATAACGCTTGGCAATCGGAATCAAACCTACAAAATCATCGAACGCGCCGATGTTAATATCACCCGCTTGCAGCAAGACGATCGTCGGAGCTGATGTGTCAGCCTCGAGTGCTTTCTGTAACGCCTCCGGCTCGAGACGATCGTTAGCATCCGAAGTCAGACAGACCACTTGCTCGCGTCCGAGACCGAGCAATCGCACGGCCCGCTCGAACGAACCGTGTCGCTGCGAGCTGGTTAGAATTCGAATCGGTGGCGCGCCGTATAGTCCTTTGTCCTCGACGTTCCATGAACGTTCCGCGAGTAAAGCGTGACGTGCTGCCGCCAAACATGTCGCGTGCGCCATCTGGCAACCACTGACCAGGGCGAAGCTCGCGTGCGCAGGCAGCCGCAGTATGTCTTTCAACCAAAGTTCTGCGACCTCTTCGACAACAGCAGCCGCCGGTGAGGTCGCATACAGCGCACCATTCTGGTCCCATGTCGCTGTGAGCCAGTCAGCCGCGAGCGCCGCAGGCACAGCGCCACCGATCACCCAGCCGAAGAAACGTCCACCCGCTGACCCGAGCAATCCTCCGCTAACGTCGCGGACGAGCTCGGTTATGACTTGCTCAGCCGGTAGTCCAGAGTCACCGAGCGGTTTCTGCAGTTGTTGTCTGAGCGTCTGAACATCGACGGTGGCTCCAACCGGAGCGTCGTCCAGGTTGTTAAGAAAAGAAAAAGCGTGCTGCTGCGCGAGCGACAGCACAGGTAGCGACGGGTCATCAATTTCCATGCGGAGAGTTTAAAGTAACCGGCAGGCAAGACTCTACCTGAATCTTGCTTTTAAATCTTGAGCCGTTTCTTAACCGAAGGACTCGTGAGTTCTCTTAGCGCATCTCGTCCTACCCATCGCGCTGTCTGATCATCTGAATCTGAAAGGCGACGCGCCAGCAACACCGCTGCAGAGTTCAATTTCTGATTGCGTTTTCCGACTGCGCGGAGCGCCATGTTCACGGCCTTCTTGACGAAGTTACGCTCGTCGCCAGCCGCGCGCTCGATGAGGGCGAGGCCATCGATGAATTGCTCATCAGCCGCTTTCTTGTCGTGAACTGAGAGACTCCATAACAAAGCAAAAGCCGTGCGCTTCTCGAATTCTTTACGACTCGTACTCCACTGTTTCACTTTCATCCAACGGTGAGGAGAACGGTCGAACAAGTTAAAACACATCGCATCGCAGATGGCCCAATTGTCGAAATCCTTGCACCAGCGATCCATCCGCGTAGACGTGAGCAACGCTGGGTCAGCAACAAACGACGTAAGCATGCGCGCCTCGTACACACCTGTATCCCAGAGCGCAATCGCCAGATCATTACGCTGTCCAAGCTGCTTCCCGAACGCCTTTATGTCTTTCATCGCAACGCCATATGCGTTATCTGATGGGATGGCGTAGCGCGCCATGCCGTCGCGCGTGGCCCGGGTGCTGTGCTTTTTCAACCACACCAGCGCTGCTTCGACCTGATCGTCGAGCGACAATTTAGTTGCTGCTTTCATTCAGCTCAGTCCCATGTATTGGAGATCACTAAGGTGCGGCGATGCTTATGAATGCCTTGTTGCTGACCGGGTCATGGACCAGGACTGTTACTCCGAGATTTCTGGGCGCGCCGACGACATTGTCCGGCAACCGCACGATCGGCTGAGTATGGGAGAGACCAGCAGCAACAATCTAGCATACGATAGCTTGGTTTTGTCCATCATTTCGTACGCCCTTTTCTATCCACAGATTCCACAGATGTCATAAAATCTGCGTAATCTGTGGATAGAGGTTGACGATGGGATCAATACTCAACGAGGCAGACAGGGCAGCGATCAGTAATAGACTTAGATCGCTGTCGGTATCATTCAACAGGCGATGGGGAAGCCTGGACGTAACGGGAATGCTGCAACATCTTCGTCGCTCGGCGCTGATGTGCGTTGGAGAGTTGTCAGTGCCTTCGGCGAACAAGCGTCCGTTTCACAGGTTTCCTCTCAAGCACGTGATTCTCTACGTGCTTCCGTTTCCGAAGGGAGCGCCGACAGCGCCCGCGTTGAAGCCCATAGATGCGGCATCGTTTGAAGAGGAGCGCGCGGCATTGCTGGAGTTGCTGGAGCGAATCGGGACGGGCCTTCGTGAAGGCATGGGACCGGATCATCCGCTGTTCGGGCCGCTAAGCTGGCGCGAATGGGGCGTTGTCACCTACAAACACTCCGATCATCACTTAAAGCAGTTCGGAGCGTAGGCCGGATAATGGCTGACGTAGTTGTAGCTGAGTCGAAGATTCATGGTCTCGGAGTTTTTGCAACGCGCGATTTTGCGGAAGGTGAGATCACACTTCCGATCGATGATTCACGCGTTGTTGATGATGATCATCCGTTCCGGATCGACTTAGGAGAGCAGAGCTACCATTGCGATTACCTCGCTGACGGCAAAGTGGTGCTAATGCGGTCGCCGGAGCGCCACATTAACTCCTGTTGCGATCCGAACACTTATGTAAAAACCATCAACGGCGTCCGACATGTCGCCGCGCGCCGGCCAATCGACTCAGGTGAGGAGATAACCTACGATTACATTATCGATTGTCACGGCGGCGATGTTTGGCAATGCAGTTGCGGCAGCTCACGTTGTCGCGGGACGATAGTCAGCAGTTTTTTCGAGCTGCCGGTTGAATTGCAGTTCGAGTACCTGCCTTTATTGAACGAGTGGTTTATCGAGGAACACCGGGAGAAAGTCGCAGCGCTTCGTAACTTCATGTCCGCTGTGTAAACAACCACGGCAGTAGCTCAGTCTCATTCACGACGCTGGGCCAGATTATGTGACCTAGCAGGCTGCTGAAAAACTAAACATTCTTCCCGCGGGTAGCTCGCGGTCAACTATAATCTGGTCCAACGCCAACGCCGGAGGAACAGAATGCGGGGAGACCACGAACAACAAGCGGGCATGTACA
>DASYFE010000201.1:0-43768 GCA_036498585.1 Pyrinomonadaceae bacterium
TTCCCGGGCTTTCTCGTTGTACTCGCTTTCCGGAAACTCCTGCACGAGTTTCTGGTAGTAGCGCGCCGCTTCGTCCGGCTCTTCTTCAGCCTGGTAAGTTGAAGCCAAACGGAAGAACACCTCATCGTTAAATGAGAAACACGGATACTTGTCAGTGATCTCTTTCAAACGCGACTGCGCGCCCTTTAGTCCGCCTTTTCCAGTCGAATATTTCACGTCGTAGTAGAACCGCGCGATCTGCAGGTTGTGCAGCGCGAGATTTTCCTGCACTTCGTGTAGACGCGCTTCCACCGTGTCTCGCAAGGGGCTTTTCGGATACTGCTGGAGCAGAACTTTCAATCGCTGCTCGGCTTTGCGGGCGTGCGAAATGTCGCGGTCCGAGAGACCCATCTGCCTCATCTCTGCTTCCGCGACTTTTAAACTCGCGTCGTCAGCAAGTGGATCCGTCGGAAAGAATGTCAGCCAGTCCTGGTAAGCCTGTGCCGCCTGAATCAGAGCGCTGGTGGTGCCTTCGAGGAAGAACGAGTCGGCGATAGCCAGTTTTGCGAGGGGCAAAAACGGTGAATCGGGATAGGTGTTGATGATCGTTGCGAAGAGCAGGCGACCCGTATCGTGATGGCCTTTCCGCACTTCTTTCGCGGCTTCTTCAAACAACACGCGGTCACGTCCGGCAACCGCAGCGCCTGTTAAATCAGCGTACTTGTCATCGCCGCCGCCAAACAGCCCAAACAACTTCCCTTTCTTCTTCTTTTTATCGCCTGAAGAATTGCTCGCTGTGGCCGTGGTTCTGAGTCCCGCGGTTTGTTGCAGGTTGGTTTCAACGCGCGTGTTCAGCTCAGTGACCGTAGCTTCGAGGCGATCGAGGGCGGTGGTATCGAACTTTTCGGCTTTATCGTTCTTGTTTCGGATGTCGTTTACTTCGCTCGTTACTGAGCCGACTTCCTTTTCGAGCCCCTTCAAAACCGCGACCGGATCGTCAGCGTTGGCCTTTTTGTCCTTGTCGGTTTTGGTCTCGATGGCCTTGATGGCGGCGTTGAGCGAGCGGCGCAACAAGTCGAGCTTTGAGGACATGACGTCCAGCCTCTGAACGGTCGAGAGTTCTGTTTGGCCGCCGGATTTCTGAGCAAATCCGGTCTGTGCCACGCCAAAGATCAGGGCGCAGAAAACCGCCAGGATAAGAAAGCGAGACCTCATAAAATCAACCTCCAAAGTTAGCCACAAAAAGGCGCAAAAAATTCAAAATAGTTAAGAATCAGGTGTTCGGGCCGGACTGTACCGCTATCGGATTCAAATTCTTTACGTCCGGTTGGCTTCAACCGCGAAAGGCACATAATGATTTTTGTGCCTTTTTGTGGCTAAACCCATTGCACAGTCGCGTCGCGGAGTTCCTTCACCGCTGCTTCGGCGTCGGGCGTATTAAAAATCGCCGAGCCGGCGACGATGATCTCGGCCCCGGCTGACACGACGGTTTCGATGTTTTTGCGGTCGATGCCGCCGTCAATCTCGATCCGGACGTTCAACTGCCGCTCTTCAATCATGTGCCGCAGTCGCCTCACTTTATCGATAGACTGCGGGATAAACTTCTGACCGCCGAAACCCGGATTGACAGACATTACCAGAACATAATCCGCAAACTGTAATGCCTCCTCGACCGCAACCACAGGCGTCGAGGGGTTCAACACCACTCCCGCCAGAGCTCCGGCGTCCTTGATCGACATCAGCGTCCGGTGCAGGTGCGCGTCCGCTTCGACGTGCACCGAGACCATATTCGCGCCCGCCTTCACAAACTGCGTCGCGTAAGTGCCGGGATCGGTGATCATCAGGTGCGTGTCGATCGGCAAACGAGTAAAGCCGGCCAGGGACTTAACCACGGGTAAGCCGATCGTGATATTCGGCACGAAGTGACCATCCATGACGTCGACGTGCAGCACGCCCGCGCCGCCGCGCTCGACGGCCTTGATCTGGTCGCCAAGACACGAAAAGTCGGCCGACAGAATCGATGGAGCGATGTCGATGTGGTGGTCTCTGTTCACTACTCACTGGTTCGGCTTCGGTGTGGGCCGAGGTACCGGACGATTACTGTTTACTGTCGCTGGTCGCGTATTCGCGTTTATGTTGCTGCGCGGAGTCGCGGTGCTACGCGGGGTCGCGTTTACATTGGGCGCGCCGGCGTTTGTGTTGGTGCGATTTACGTTTGCGCGATTCGCGTTGATTGATTTGTTTGTGTTGCCGTTTGCGTTGGCGTTCTCGTTCGTGTTCCTGGGCTTCGGCCGCTTCGGCTTGTTCTCGTTGGTGTTTGCCGCTGAGTTGGTGTTGCGATTTTCTGCCGGCTCGTCGGGCGTTACACTCTCCGACGACTCGCCTGCTTTGGCGAGGCGGCTGATGTCCATCGCCACCGTCTGTCCGGTCTTTACGACCTCGCCGGCGCGCGGCAACTGAAACATGACCGTGTCAGGTTGTGCTTCGGTGCTGGGCCTGGTGGCGCGTACGCGAAACTTCAGATCGGCGTCGGCCAGGATTTTTTCTGCATCAAATCTGTTCTTGCCGACCACGTCCGGGACTTTCACTTCCGGGCTACGCAGCGAGAGATAGACGGTAGTCGCCACTCCGAAAAGGAAAACAATCCCAATCGCCAAAACGATCGCGATGCTGCGGAAGACGGACAGAATTCTGGTAACAACACTCACCAAGTTGCGAAGTCTAACACCGGCCCAGATCGTGGGCAAGGCAGAGTTGTTGGACAGGATTTACAAGATTTTTCAGGATGAACCTGTTAATCCTGCAAAATCTTGTAAATCCTGTCTACTTCTCAAGTATTGAAATAAAGAACCCATCAGTCCCCTCGCGCTGCGGCCATGTTCTGAGTGTTTTCAACACCTTCAAATCAATCGCTTCGATCACTCCCTCATTTTCCTCACGCTCGACCGAACAGGTTGAGTAAACCAAACGTCCACCCGGCTGCAGGACGTCCACGGCTCTGCTTAGTATTCGTTTCTGCTGCTGTGCGAGATCCGCAAAATCTGACGGCACGAGTCGCCATCTAATTTCCGGGTTTGCGCGCAGCGTTCCGGTGCCGGAACACGGCGCATCCACCAGCACCTTATTAAATATGCCCGGCGCAAACGGCAACTGCTCAGTAGCATCAAGTTGCACGGGGTCAATGTTCTCGAACATATGCAACAGTGTCGTCGCCATTACTGTTCCCAGCCGCGTCGCCGAACGATCGGCGGCAACTATTCCCGCATAACCACCAGCACGCTCGGCCATCAACGTCGTCTTGCCACCTGGCGCAGCACACAGGTCAAGCACCCAGTCGCCATTGGATACTTCCAACGCATCGGCCGCGAGCTGCGACGCTTCGTCCTGTAGATAAACCTCTCCAGCGGCGCTCATCTCGCGCAGTAGCGATGTCGCCCCGGAAACGCGCCATGCTTCCTTCACAATGTCGGATGATTTCAGTACCGCGCCCGCCGCGCTCAGCTTTGACAAAACGTCGGATTGCTTTGCTCGAAACCCTACGACTCGAAAGGCTGTGGGTGGCGCCGTGTTGTTCGCGCGAGAAAACGCTTCCGCTTCTTCGAGGCCAAACTGATTCGCCCAGCGTTCAATCAACCAGAAAGGATGTGAAGTCTGCACCGCGATCTTCTCGAGCGGATCGGAGATCTCAGCCGCTGGATCGTATTGTGGTTCGCGTACTGCACGACGCAACACTGCATTAACAAACGCCGTCGCTGAGCTCAGTCGCGCCGCACGCACGAGACTCACCGATTCATTAACAGCCGCAGATGCAGGAACGCGCGTGAGAAATCGTAACTGGTATAGACCGAGACGCAGCGCGATCCTAACGGCCGCATCCAAACTTTCAACACGTCGCTTAGAAAAGTGTTCGAGGATCTTATCGAGAAACAACTGCCAGCGAAGCACACCAAGCACGAGTTCGTGACACAGAGATCGATCCAGGGGTTGTAGCTGTGGTTCTTCTAAGGCCAGCAGAACTGAAGAGAACGCGCCATTCTCGACCTGCTGAAGGATGTTGAAGGCCGCGACACGCGCCGGTGAGATTTCTTTCGACTTAACCAAAACGATCGCCAACTTTCAGACGCATACCGTTGATGAAATCGCGAGCCGCCATTCTCTTTCGCGCTTCCGGCTGGACTTCGAGGACGCGCAACGCAGTTCGCTGACCGCACTGCACCACCAGTTCATCCTTCTGCGCCACGATCACTTCCCCATTTGAAATGCCCGAAGTTACCGAGATCGTCGGCTGCGCCTCCCAGAGAATGAGGCTTTTTGAATTGAAGCTCGTATAGGCGTTGGGCCACGGCTGAAAACCTCTGATGCGGCGCTCAATCTCGAACGCGCTCAGCGACCAGTCGATCAAACCGTCTTCTTTTTTCAGTACAGGCGCGAACGTGGCGTCAGCGTCATGTTGTGGACGCGGCGTGAGATCATCGAGGCGAGCGAGAGTTTCACCCAGCAGCTCCGCGCCAATCTCCGCGAGCCGCTGCATCAACTCGGGCGCAGTCTCTTTCTCTCCGATCGGGGTTTTGCTTTGCAGCAGGATTGGTCCAGTGTCGAGCGCCGGCTCTATGAACATCGTCGTGACGCCCGTCTCAGTTTCGCCCTTAACCACAGCCCAGTTAGCAGGCGCCGCGCCACGATAGAGCGGCAGCAGAGAAAAGTGAACGTTGATACAACCGCGACGCGGCGCGCGCAAAAACTCGTCCGGCAGAATGCGTCCGTACGCGACAACCACTGCGAGATCTGCATCGTGTGAGGCGAAGAGTTGTTTGGCCTCGTCGTTCCTGATCCGCGCGGGTTGGAAAACACTCAGGCCGTGGCCGACGGCAAACTCTTTGACTGGAGTAAAAGATACTTTATTACCACGCCCGGCAGGCTTATCAGGCTGGGTCCAAACGGCGACCACTTCATGACCATCCTCCAAACACCGCCGCAAAGTCGGAACAGCAGCCTGAGGTGTGCCCATAAACACTATTCTCATGATTAATACTTAGCCACAAAAAGGCACAAAAACACAAAATGAAGAATTTCCTTTTTGAGTTTTTTTTGTGCCTCTTTGTGGCTAAAATTTTTCGCTAATCTGTGGCAGTACCGGCTTCGGCACGCTTCGTTGTCGCGCCCACTCTTTCCGAGGCTACCTTCGCCTGCAGGAACAACAGCAGGTAATCACGCCCGCCCGCCTTCGAATCGGTACCCGACATATTGAACCCGCCGAACGGATGCACACCAACAAGCGCACCGGTGCACTTACGATTCAAATACAGGTTCCCGACATGAAACTCTTTACGCGCGCGATCCAGCTTCGCTTCGTCAGCGCTGTAAACCGCGCCCGTCAAACCAAATTGCGTATCGTTCGCGATCTTGAGCGCGTCGTCGTAATTCTCGGCCTTGATGACCGCGAGCACTGGTCCAAAAATCTCTTCCTGCTCGATCGTCGCGCCGGGCTTCACGTCTGCGATCACAGTCGGCTCGATGAAGAAGCCCTGCTCGCCATCGGAACCGCCGCCGATCAAAACGCGCCCGCCTTCACTCTTCCCTCTTTCAATGTAAGCGTTGATCGACTTGAACGCCTTCTCGTTGATCACGGCGCTCATCGTCGTCGACTGCTCAGTCGGATCGGCAAGCTTGATCTTGGCCGTGCGGTCGGCGATCTTCTCGAGCATCGTGTCGTAAACCCGGCTGTCGATGATCGCGCGTGAACACGCCGAACACTTCTGTCCCTGAAATCCAAACGCCGACTGCACCACACCTGTCGCAGCTTCTTCAAGATCGGCATCGTCGGCAACGATGATCGCGTCTTTACCGCCCATCTCCGCCACCACGCGCTTGATCCAGATCTGGCCCTCGTGAACTTTCGCCGCGCGCTCGTTGACTCGCAGTCCGATTTCCTTCGAGCCGGTGAAAGCGATGTAGCGCGTCTTCGGATGGTCTACCACGACGTCGCCGACTTCCGCACCCGAGCCGGTCATGAAGTTCACGACGCCTGCAGGCAAACCGGCTTCTTCGAGGATCTCGAAAAACTTGAACGCGATTGCCGGCGCATCTGATGATGGCTTCAGAACGACTGTGTTACCCGTGACGACGGAAGCGACAGTCATGCCGGCCATGATCGCGAGCGGGAAGTTCCACGGTGGAATCACGGCGCCGACGCCCAGCGGCACGTATTCGAGTTTGTTCTGTTCACCGGGAATGTGAACGAGTGGCTGGTCACTCGCATAACGCAGCATCTCGTGAGCATAAAACTCGCAGAAGTCGATCGCCTCGGCAGTATCGCCGTCGGCCTCCGGCCACGACTTCGCGACTTCGTGGATCATCCACGCCGACATCTCATGTTTACGCTCGCGCATGATCGCAGCGACGCGAAACAGGAGGGCGGCGCGATCCGCAGCGGGCGTGTTCTTCCATGTCTCGAAAGCTTTCGCGGCCTCTTCAACGGCGCGATTCGCGAGCTCTTTCGTCGCTTTGTTGAAGCGTCCGACGACCTGTGTGCGATTCGCGGGATTGATGCTCTCGAGGAAGTCGCCGGTGTTGATGCGCTCGCCGCCGATGACGAGCGGATACTCGCGCCCGAGCTGACTCTGGACCTTCGCGATCGCCTCGCGCATCGCCTGCGCGTTCTCTTCTTTGGTGAAATCTGTGAATGGTTCGTTACGAAATTCTGCAGGCATATTTATACTCCTAACCACAGATTACGCAGATTACACAGACATAAGCCGCTGCGTAATCTGCGTAATCTGTGGACTACTATTCTGTTAATCCCACTTTCCAGCTTTTTGTAATTTCTTGATCTTGCGCTTTACGAGCTCGCGTTTAAGCGCGCTCATTTTGTCGAGAAACACGATGCCGTCGCAGTGATCGGTTTCGTGGAGCATGCAGCGCGCCGTGAGTTCCATGCCGTCGAGCTCAAACCACTCGCCTTTGAGATCCTGCGCGCGCACGATCGCACGCAAGCTGCGCTCGACTGGCGTGAAGATGCCTGGAAACGACAGGCAGCCTTCCTCGCCATTCTGGTTTCCCTCGACGCGCATCACCTCCGGGTTGATCAGCGCCACACGCTGTGACGGATCCTTGCCACCAGAGCAGTCCATCACGAAGAGTCGCTGCGAAACTCCAACCTGCACCGCGGCTAGTCCGACACCCGGAGCCGCATACATCGTCTCGAACATGTTGTTGACGAGCTTCTTGAGATCGCCGTCAAACTCAGTCACCGGATCTGCTGGTGTGTCTAGCACCGGCGCCGGCCACTTAACTATTTCCAATAAAGCCATGGCGTTGATTCTACAAAAATCTCCTTAATCCTACTAATACCCTCGTAGCTGCTCGCGATAGCCATCAAAGTTGCGCTTCATCTCGCCGAGACTGTCCCCGCCGAACTTCTCGCGCATCGCTCCCGCGAGCACGAGTGCGACCATCGATTCGCCGATCACGCCCGCTGCCGGGACCGCCGTCACGTCCGAGCGCTCAAACGCCGCCGTCTCTTCTTCTTTCGTATCGATGTCGACTGATCTGAGCGCGCGTCGCAAAGTCGAAAGCGGTTTTAGATGACCACGTATGCGTATCTGCTCGCCGTTGGTGATGCCGCCTTCAAGCCCGCCGGCACGGTTCGTCTCCCGAATGAACTCGCGCGTATCGGCGTTGTAAGCAATCTCATCGTGTACTTCAGAACCCGGCAGACTGCTCGCTTCCGCACCCGCGCCGATCGCGACCGCCTTCACTGCCGGTATCGACATCACTGCCTGCGCGAGTAGTCCGTCAAGTTTTAAATCCCAGGACGTGTGCGAGCCCAGTCCCGGCACGACACCTTTTGCCGCGACTTCGAAGATGCCGCCGAGCGTGTCGCCCTTTTGACGCACTTCGTCGATGAGATCGATCATCTTCTGCTGCGCATCGTTGTCGGCGCAGTGCAGTGGCGCATCGTCAGAGATGGCGGCGATCTGTTCCCAGCTCAACTCGAGCGGCGACTCGGGAATCCCGCCGAGCTGAATCACATGACTGCGCACTTCAACGCCGAAAGTAGACAACAGTTGTTTGGCGAGGGCGCCACAGGCGACGCGCGCGGTTGTTTCGCGAGCTGACGCGCGTTCGAGGATGTTGCGTAGATCGCGCACGTCGTATTTCAGACCGCCAGGCAGATCGGCGTGGCCGGGACGCGGGCGTTTCAGTCGTCTCGACTTCTCCGGCGCGATATCACGCGGCTCGGACGCCATGACGTCAGTCCAATTGGGCCAATCTTTGTTCTCGATTAGTAGGGTAAGCGGCGAGCCGAGCGTGAGCCCATGCCTGACGCCGGTAAGTATCTCAGCATGGTCGCGCTCAATCTTCATCCGCCCGCCACGCCCATACCCGAGCTGGCGACGTCGCAGCTCGTTATCGATCAATTCCTGATCGACGGGCATTCCGGCGGGCAGTCCCTCAACAATCGCGACGAGCGATCTTCCGTGTGATTCTCCTGCAGTAGTGAAACGTAACATGGTCTGTTCTCTGCGTAACCTCTGCGTTCTCTGCGTCTCTGCGGTGATATTTACCACAGAGGCGCAGAGGACGCAGAGGTTACGCAGAGTTACTCCTCCAAGCCTAAAACCCTACGGTGAATTCCAGTCTTCAATATTTCAACATTGAAGTTAATCAGCAGCCCTACTTTCCAGCCTCCGAGTTTGAGATAGGTAAGTAGCTGCGCGTCATGAATAGAGGTCAAAGCCTCAACAGATTTTATTTCAACAACCACAGCGTCACCTACGAGTAGATCCAGACGATAACTGCAGCCCAGGCGAATTCCCTTGTATTCTAGAGGCAACGGCCATTCGCGCTTAAATGGTATTTCCTTCAAAGATAACTCACGAATCAAACACTGCTGGTAAGCAGACTCCAATAAGCCTGGGCCGAGGTGACGATGAACCTCGATGGCCGCACCGATGATCTTCCTAGTGAGGACGTTAACATGGGTGAACATGTTACGAGTTCCTTTCGCAAAAGTAATTTATAGCAATTCTTCAGAGAAAATGTTTCCGCGGCCGAGGATGCCGTTGGGATCGAGGGCTTTTTTTATTGTCGCCATCGCGCGCAGCTCGTCGTCGGTGTAGAACAAATGCAGGTAGTCGCGTTTCAGTTTGCCGACGCCGTGTTCGGCCGACAATGTGCCGCCGACGGAGGCTGCATACTTAAGAAATTGAACGTACAACTCACGGGCGCGGGCGCCTTCGGTGTCGTCGCGTGGGAGGATGTTTACGTGGACGTGGTTGTCGCCGATGTGGCCAAAGATCGTGTAGCGCAGGCCGCTGGAAGTGAGGGTGTCCTTATATAAACGAAACAACCCGGGAAAGGCGTCGTCGGGCACGGCCATGTCGGTCGAGACTTTGCGCTGCTTGTAGTGCGCAAACCATTCATTCATCAAAACCGGCAGTTGATGACGAAACTCGCGCAGTTTCGCCTGGTCCTGTTCGTTCGTCGCAAACCACGAATCTGACAAGGCGTGGTGCTGATCCAGGAGCGATGTCCATTCGCTCAAAATCGATTCTTCGGTCGCTTCAGTCGTCTCCTGCTCGAAAAAGATCGCGCCCACGGCTTCGGAAGGTATCGCCGGATACTTCTCGCGCAGGAAATTCAACGACTTGTTATCAAAAAACTCAATCGCGCGCGCGTCGGCGTGCTTTCGCGCATCAGCGACGAGGGCGAGCACGTCTGCTTCGTTCGTAAAAAATACGACACCACTCAGCAGCCCTTCCGGTTTCGGCAACAGCCTGACTTCGATCTCGCAGATCACACCAAGCGTGCCTTCACTGCCGATAAACAAATCGATCGCGTCCATCCCGGGCGCGATGAAATAACCCGTCGCATTCTTTCTCGTCTCAGGCATGTGAAAAGACGGGAGCGAGAGGTCAATCGTGCCGATGCGCATTCGTCCATTCGCTCCGGCACGCACTTCACCGCGACGCAAATCAATCACTTCACCCGACGCGAGCACGACTTTGAGCCGCCGAATGTAATTTCGCGTCGGGCCATACTTGAACGTCCGCGCCCCGGAAGCATTGGTCGCGACATTGCCGCCGATGAAGCATCCGCGCTCTGTCGGATCGGGTGGGTAGAGAAAACCCTGCTGGTCCACCGCGCGTTGCAGGTCAGCAAGGATCACACCAGCTTCGACCACGGCAAACCCATCGCGATCGATGCTCTTGATGTGATTCAGCTTGTCAGTAGCGAGGACGATCCCACCGTACGCCACCCGCCCGCCGACCGTTCCCGTACCCGCACCCGAAACCGTAACCGCCACTTGATCGCGGTTGGCGCGCGCGAGTATCTCGGAAACATCGTCGATGCTCTCCGGCAGAACAACACAATCCGCATGACCATCGCGAATGAAACTGGCGTCCGTTAAAAACGACTCAATCTCGTCTGGCTGAGACTTTGTTTGCATATCGAGTGCGTGGAGGTTTACACGCGTCTTGTAAATCCTGTAATCCTGTCTCTACATGACCTGCAATTCACGATCGCGAAGTACTTTTATACGGTCTCTCAACTCCGCCGCCCTCTCAAACTCAAAGCGCTTTGCCGCCGCGCGCATCTCGACCTCCAATCGCGTGATCGTCGCTTCGATATTCGCGGGCGAGTAGTCCTCAATCTCCTCGACCTCGGACGGCACCTTGAAGTAGTCCGCTTCCGAAGCCGTAATCAACGTCGATTCGATCGGCTTCACGATCGTCTGCGGCGTGATCCCGTTCTCACGATTGAACGACTCCTGTATCGCCCGTCGCCGTTGCGTTTCTTCCATCGCGCGCTTCATCGACGCAGTCACACGATCCGCATACAAGATCGCCTTGCCGCTCGCGTTACGCGCCGCGCGCCCGATCGTCTGTATCAACGACTGCTCCGACCGCAGAAAACCTTCTTTATCCGCATCGAGAATAGCGACGAGCGACACTTCCGGCAGATCCAAGCCTTCGCGCAGCAAGTTAATCCCGACAAGCACATCAAACTCACCGCGCCGCAAGTCACGCAAAATCTTGATGCGCTCGAGCGTCTCGATATCCGAGTGCAAATACCGAACACGAACACCAACCTCGGTGAAGTATTCCGTCAGATCCTCAGCCATGCGCTTGGTCAACGTCGTCACCAGCACTCGCTCGTGCCGCTCCGCGCGCTGCCGGCATTCTTCGAGCAAATGATCGATCTGCCCCTTGACCGGCTGCACTTCGACTTCCGGATCCATCAATCCCGTCGGCCGAATGATCTGCTCGACGACTTCGCCACTCGCCTTCGTCAGCTCGTAAGGACCAGGCGTCGCCGAAACATAGATCGTCTGCCCGATCCGCGATTCAAACTCAGCGAAGTTCAGCGGCCGGTTGTCCAACGCCGACGGCAAACGAAATCCATACTCGACGAGCGTCCGCTTGCGCGACTGATCGCCTTCGAACATGCCACGCACCTGCGGCACCGATTGGTGCGATTCATCGATGACGATCAGCGTGTCGCGCGGCAGGTAGTCGAGCAGCGTCGGCGGCGGCTCGCCGGAGTTCTTGCCGGTCAGGTGTCTTGAATAGTTTTCGATACCACGACAAAAACCCATCTCCTTGATCATCTCGAGATCAAACATCGTGCGCTGGTGGAGTCGCTGCGCTTCAACCAGCTTCCCTTCCGAGATCAGCTTCGGCTCCCACCACTCGAGCTCCTCACGAATCGTCTTGATCGCTCGTTTGATAGTGGGCCGCGACATCACGTAGTGAGTCTTCGGATAGATCGGCACGCGCGACGTGTGCTTCGCGATCACTTCGCCGAGCAACGGATCGATCGTCGAGACGGAGTCGATCTCATCGCCCCACAACTCGATCCGGTACGCCTGATCCTGATAGCTGGGGTAAATCTCGACGACGTCGCCGCGCACGCGAAACGTGCCGCGCTGAAAGTTGATGTCTGAACGTTCGTATTGCAGCTCGACCAGACGCTGCAATAACACGTCGCGCGACATGCGCTCGCCCGGCTCGACGAAGAAAAGCAGACCGTAATACGCATCCGGATCGCCGAGACCGTAGATGCACGACACACTCGCAACCACGATCACGTCGCGTCGCTCAAAGAGGGCGCGCGTCGCAGACATCCGGAGACGATCGATCTCTTCGTTGATGATCGCTTCCTTCTCGATGTAGACGTCGGCGGCGGGAACGTAAGCTTCGGGTTGGTAGTAGTCGTAGTAAGAGACGAAGTACTCGACCGCGTTCTGCGGAAACAGCGAGCGAAACTCCTGAAAGAGCTGCGCGGCGAGTGTTTTGTTATGTGCGAGCACGAGCGTCGAGCGTTGCGCGCGCTGGATGACGCTCGCGATCGTGAACGTTTTGCCGCTGCCCGTGATGCCGAGCAGCACCTGATCTTTGGCGCCGTCGTTCAGGCCCTTGACGAGTTGTTCGATGGCGGCAGGCTGATCACCTTTGGGTTGATATTCTGATTGAAGCTTGAACACCTGTACATCTTGGTAAATCTTGAAAGGCCTGTCAAAAACGGGTTATGGATTCGGCGGCTGCGGAGCGGAGTTCAGGTGGCAGCGTGTCGTTTGAGGCGAGGCGTTGCAAGGTTGTCGCTACTTCGGGTTCACCGCTTGAGGCAAGCAATCTGATCACAGCGAGACTCAGATCGAGACTCGGATTTTTCTCGATGACACTACTAAGCGGCTCGACGACGCCAGCTTTCGCGACGAGAAACAACAACGAAAAGGCGCTGTAACAGTTCTCGTGATTTTCAGCCATCAAGTCGTCGATTGCTTCGTACAACAAACCCGAGTCAGCGAGCGCGCTACCGATGCGGCGGCGTTCTTCCGGCGAGCCGTCGCGTAGCGCGTCGTTCACGAGCGTCGCGGCTTGATCGGGATTTATGGCATACAGATCACGGACGGCTTTCTCGCGCACGGCGGGCGACGGATCGTCAAGCAGTCCGGCGATCTGATCGAATGGCCCGAGTTGTGGTTGGTGACGACCGTGTGCGAGATCGTGTGCGGCTTGTCGGAGTGTGGCGACGTCTCGAGCCCACCGCTCGTCATCGCTGCGCTTTGAAGATTTCTTAATCGGCTTCACTTCAATGCAGAGTTTGCAGGATTCACAAGATTTTCAGGATTAACATGTAAATCCTGTTCATCTTGTAATCTTGTAAACGACTGACTCACGCCTCATGCGCCGCCGCCAGACTGAGCGGTGCTTCAGACACAAACTCCGGTTCGAAAATCACCTCCGGCTCTTTCGGCGCCTCGATACGCATCAACTGAAACTTCGTCAACACCAACCGGCTCACCGAAAAACCGAGGCTGTTATCCAAAACACACATCTGCTCCGCTACGAGGCGCTGCGACACGCGCTCGAGCGCCTGCTCCAGCTCGCGCCCGGCGGTGGCCACATCGTCAGCAATGATCATCTCGAAGTCCTGACCACCACTCACGCGACGTCGCGAATGATTCTGCAGTAACACTCCGGCTTCTTTATGTATCCGACCGGTCGCGACGATCATGAGGTGCGAAGCTTCAGTGTCGATCTCCATATCGATCGCCCAACGTGCAAGCGCCGGCGTCAGATCGCCGTCACGAGTCACGATCAAAAACGACTCGCCACAGATGTTCGCCATTAGCTGCCCGTAACCATTGCCGTCTGCTGGTCCAAGCGCGATCTCGCGCTCCGGCACACCCATCTCGCGCAGCAGAAAGTGAATCCGGCTGACGAGCCACGATCCGTCTTCGAGTAACGACGACGCCAGTTGCGTCGGCGCAATCACTTCCTCGACGTTCTCGTCAGCCACGGGCGCGCCGCATTCGCTGCACGTCGCATCGCTCACTGTCACGACGGCGAGCGCGTGTGGATTCGGCAAGCGAAAGAGCGCGTGACCGGTCTTGCGGCAACTGATCTGGACTTCCCTTTCGACGAGTCCCGCATCTTCGAGACGTTGAATCGGCACGTCGGCGGATTCCGTGTGGCCGGTGAGCAGTTTGGCGGCGTAGCCTTCCTGGTGTGCGTTGCGTGCGGTTCGCAGAAACACGCGCGCGCTTTCGTCTTCAAGTTTTGACGCAGCGAGAATGCGCTTGCTCATCGTCTCCTTGCGCAGGCTCGTGAAGAGCGAGTCGGCGTCCTGCCGCTCGACGAACGTTCTGAATCCGCGCGCCATCGCGGCTCCGCCGCTCGTCTCCCACTCCGGAAACGACATCGCGATCTGTTGCTGCTGCGAGAGCAGGACGCTGCGAACGTCGTGACAGAATGCGTCGAGCTTTCGGAAGGGTTCGGGTGTGCGTGCGTCGTAGACGATACCTGCGCGAACGGAGTCGTCTTCGAAGACGAGGAAGAGAATGTAATCTTGAAAGCAGAACAGGTCGCCACGCACGTACGGCTCGCCCGTGGTTGATTCGGTTGAGTTCGCGAGCGCGGTCTCCATTTCGTTGATGCGATCCATGTCGAGCAGAACGTCTTCGAAACAGCGGAGTCGCTGCGAGCGGATCAGCGGTACGTGGTTTTGCGTGTGAAGTTCCTGAAGCAGTCTGATGCGGCCGGCAGTGTGGACTGCGAGATTCAGGGTTTTGCTTTCGAGAAATAGCATCGGGTGTTCCTCATTTGTTGACATTGATTGTTACTGTCTGTCCGCCACTTGTTGTCGCTGGATAACGACGTTGCCGCGCGATTCGCAGGGCGAGCGCCTCGTAACTGTCCATGCCGGGTTTCGGATTGGCGATCGAGGCCTTCAAGACGCGCCCATTCTCGATTTGCATCACGACCTTGATCGATTGCGACGCTGGCTCCGGCTCCTGCACCGGCTCTTTCACTGGCTGGACTTCGGCGAGTGCCTCGGTTTGGCTTTTCACTGCCGGCTTAGCTTCCGGCGTATTTCGCTTATCTTCTTTGCGACTCGGCTTGATGACTGTCGTGAGCGGTTCTTTTGATACTTCAGTTTCGGTTCCGTCGACCGGCACGACTCGAGTCTGAGTAGGTTGCACTGCCGTCTCAGCAGCGGCGTTGTTGTTGAGACCACCGATCAAGGCAATCACGATCGATAGTCCAACCGCGATCGCGATCGCCGCGCCGATCAAAAACAGCGAACGCTTACGCACAATCACCGGCGGCGCAGGCGGCAACGCGAGAACTTCAGGCTGCGACGCCGCGGCAGTTTCAATTTGGGCGAAACTCTCGTCCCAACAACCAAACAGCTCCGCCACTGCACGTGTGTACGACGACTCGATCGAACGTCTCGAGCTCTGTATCAACGGATTGAAGTTGAACGACGCTTCCGGTTGGGCCAACGCGACGCAGATCGCCTGCAAGCCAGTGAGCTCGTTCAGGCGCGCGTCGATGAGCTCACCGTTTTGAAAGAAGAACGTCGCCGGACCTTTGGCATACTCGATCAAGAGGCGGCCTGACTTGCGTTGATGACGAAGAATTCCGACGAGATCGGCCAGGGGATAATTGCTGAGGTGTCCGGTCAACACCACGAAACGCTCGTTCTGCATTAATGCTCCTTACAACGATCTGTAACTACGGACAGCCCTGAACCACGCGACACGCGAAGTTGTATTGCGGGAAGGTCTGGGACAACTTCTTCGCAAGCGCATGGTCGAGGTTTTCCAGGATGTGGTATTCCTCGAACATTTGCTTCTCCATTCCGAGCTCATGGTAAGCGAGACCCAATCCGTAATGCGCCTTCGCCATGCGCGGCTGCAACACCGACGCTTTCTTGAAGGCGTCAGCGGCATCTCTGAACCGGCCCATCCGAAAGTTTGCGAAACCCAACCCGTACTGCGCTTCCGCATCGTCGGGGTTGATCTTTATCGAGTCTTTAAATGCTTTTATGGCTTCGCGATCTTTGTGCTGATTGAGAAACTCCCGCCCGGCGAGAAACAATCCGTCCGCGGTAGCATCCGTGTTATGCGTGGCTGGCTTTGGCGCGGATTCAACGGATTTAATTGGAACGAACGCCGGTGGAGGCTCGGATTCGATCTTCACGGATGAAGCAGGTGCTGAGAGGGCAACAGGTTCCAGCACCGCCTGATATGAGAGCTGCGTAGAAGCCTCCGGAACGGCGGGCGCTGTTTGAACAGGTTCCGGCTTGGGCTCCTCAGCAAGTTTCGCGACAGTGTCGTCGTAGTAATAAGTGACGGTCCTGTGCGTAACCTCGATCGGCTCTCGCTTCAGCTCGCCGTTTTCGAAAACAACGAGACTGGTGACCATCTTCGTCCAGTTGCCAAGCTTGTCGAACTCGTAACTGTAGGCTTCGCGACTGAGAATCGCGCCACGCTCGTCGCGCACGGTCATCTCGGTGATGTTGCCGCGCTCGTCGTATTTATATTCTTCTTTGCCTACAACTCCGTCCTTGAGGGGATAGGAAGTGTTGTCAATGCGATTGCCTTTGATTCCGTAGGTGGTGATTTCGACCAGTTCGGGTGGCCCTTCGATGGGCTGCCCGTCCTTGAGCTCGATCTTTGCGGTTTCAGTTCTGACGCGACGCACGGAGCCAAGCAATCCATCCTGCTCCTTCGTGCTATCGAGAACGGTGATGGCGGCGCGGGTAGCAGTGACACTGGCGTTTTGCGCCTGTGAGGGCGCAGCAAGTGCTAGGAAAGCAGTCCACAACATAAAAGCCGGCAGAAGCCGCCGCACAATACAATTCATCTCGACTCCTCCAAATTTCAAATAGCGTCGGGGGAACGGGGGAACTCGGGGGGGCCGAGCCCATATGTTGTACAAACTGTGCGGAAGAATACAATAACCGGACTGGAATTGCTACGGAATTGTTAAAGTATTTTGTGAGGGTATAGGTCCTATGTCTTTATAGGACCTATTGCTCGTCGCTGAACTTGTAGCCGATGCCCCAAACGGTCAGGACCATCTGCGGGTTCTCGGGGTTCTCTTCGATCTTGGCGCGCAAGCGATTGATGTGGGAGTCGATCGTCCTGTCGTAGCCTTCGTATGAGTAATCCCAGATCTTTTCGAGCAGGTACTTGCGCGGAAACACGCGGCCCGGATTCGAAGCAAACAGGCGAAGCAGATCAAATTCCTTCGGCGTCAGCTCAACCTGCCGGTCGCCAATCGTCACTTCACGCTTTGCCGAGTCGATTCGCAGACGGCCGCGCACGATTGGAGCTTCATCACGCATTCCTTCGGTAGTTGGGCCATTTCGCGTACGCCGGAGTACCGACTTGATGCGCGCTTCGAGCTCGCGCAGGCTGAATGGTTTGGTGATGTAGTCGTCCGCGCCCATCTCGAGCCCCAGCACCTTGTCGACTACGTCGTCCTTGGCGGTAAGCATGAGAATAGGCAGGTAGCCGACCTTCTCGCGCAGCTCCTTGCAAACCGCGAGGCCGTCCATCTTGGGCAGCATCAGGTCCAGGACCACTGCGTCAGGAGGATCGTCCAAGGCGGCTTTCACGCCGTTCAGGCCGTCCTCGACTGTTTTGACGTTGTACCCCGCACGCGAGAAATACTCGCTGATTGCAGTCGAGATATTCTCGTCATCTTCCACTACCAGCAGCGATACTTTACGTTCGCCTGAGTCGGGAATTGCGAAGTTTTCTTTAGCTGTTTTCTGTCTGTCAGTAGCTGTAGCCATCGGAGTTTAGTCGTCGAATTTGAAACTGACAGGAGGCTCAGAGGGTACGCACCACGGGGTCTTTGGCGCAACATCGGTTCGGGCGAATAGTACAGGAGAAGCGGTTCCCTGTTCAAGCCCAAAGTGCTCCTGCTATGCTGTTCCTGACCTTCATCCCAATAATAAGGACCCGAAATACGATGACACCCGAAGAACGAAACGAGCTCATCAACACGTATGCCGCCGGATACGACGAGGTCATGAACGCCCTCGAAGGATTTCCCGCTGACAGCCTGGCAACGCATCCCATTCCCGGCAAATGGAGCGCGCGCGAGATTGTTCATCATCTCGGCGACAGCGAAAGCTTCTCAGCCGCCAGATTACGAAAACTTCTCATCGAAGACAATGCAGTCATTCAGGGTTACGATCAGGACGAGTACGCCAGCAAGCTTCGTTACAACGAGCGAGACATGGCGCCCGCGCTCGATGCTTTCCGTAGCTCACGTGAATCGACAGTGCAACTTCTGCAACTGATGAGTGAAGACGACTGGCAACGCGTCGGCACACACACCGAGAGCGGCAGGTACTCGACTGAAGACTGGTTAAAGATCTACGCCGCTCACGCGCACAACCACGCATCGCAAATCCGTAGACTACGCGAGGCCCTCTCGTAGAACATTAGCCGCGCATGACTCGGATCATCCGCGGCTTATATATAAATCATCCCCGTTCTTGACAAACGTTTTTTGCGCGCGCAAAATCCGACCCTCTATCCATCTAACAATGAGCGCTGCACCTGTTCTGCAAACATCACTTTCCGATCTGAAACTGCATCGCCGCGGTAAAGTACGCGACGTTTATGAAGTTGACGATCAAAGCTTGCTGATCGTCGCCACCGATCGCATCTCTGCTTTCGATTGCATACTGCCGACGCCGATCGAGCGTAAAGGCGAAGTGCTGACTGCACTCTCCGAGTTCTGGTTTGAGAAGCTCGGAAACGTAGTCGCCAATCACTTGATCGAGAGCAATGTCGACGCGATGCCGCCTGCAATCCAGAAGCACGCGCAAACTCTTAAAGGACGCTCGATGCTCGTGCGTCGCGCGCAAGTGTTTCCGGTCGAGTGCGTCGTGCGTGGTTATCTCGTCGGTTCCGGCTGGAAAGATTATTTGCGCACCGGCTCGGTGTGTGGTCACAAACTTCCTGAAGGCCTCGTCGAATCGGCGAAGCTGCCGGAAGCGCTCTTCACACCTTCAACGAAAGCTGAAGAAGGTCACGACGAGAACATCACTGAAGATCAGGTGCGCGATCTGATCGGCGCAGAGAACACCGCGTTGCTGCGCGACACTACGCTGCGTCTCTACACCGAAGCAGAAGAACACGCGCGCCAATGCGGCATCATCATCGCGGATACGAAATTTGAATTTGGAATGGATAAGGACGGACAGCTCTTATTGGTTGACGAAGTGCTGACGCCTGACTCCTCACGATTTTGGCCTGCTGACGAATACGAGCCCGGGCGTTCACAACCTTCGTTCGACAAACAGTTCGTGCGCGACTACCTCGAAACACTCGATTGGGACAAGAAGCCGCCCGCACCGGCAATCCCAGCCGAGATCGCCGCCGCCACGACTGCGCGTTACCTGGAAGCGTACCGATTGTTAACCGGAAAAGAGCTTTGATTCACACTCGACTCGAAAGTCTTATCGACGAGATGCTCGAGGGCCACATCCTTTTGGATGAGGCGCTCTGCGAGTTTGAGAAGCTATATATAAAGAAGGCCCTCGCGCGTCACAAACAACATCTTTCGAACACGGCCGCCGTTCTCGGCATCCATCGCAACACCCTCGCCAAACGCGTCGCCACCTATAAAAACCAGGACTCGCCACAAAAAGGCTCAAAAGTCACACCCCTGAAGAAGGCCGCGTACCGCTGAATCTTCTCTGTGGTTCTCTGCGTATCTCTGCGCTCTCTGCGTTTAAGTTAGCGTTTTAACGCAGAGAACGCTGAGATACGCAGAGGACGCAGAGTTGACATGCCTGTCTTGTCACGCTATTCTCTAGCACTCTTACTCAGTGAGTGCTAGCAAACATACGTTTTAATAATCCAAATCTAAGTTTGAGCGAAATTGAAAGGAGACCACAGGTCATGGCAACCAACATCAGACCTCTTCATGATCGCATCATCGTGAAGCGAATCGAAGAAGGCGAGCAGGTGCGGGGCGGCATCATCATCCCCGACACTGCTAAGGAAAAACCCCAGGAAGGCGAAGTCATCGCAGTCGGCGAAGGCAAATACAAGGACGACGGCACCCGCCAGCCCCTCGATGTCAAACAGGGCGATCGCGTTCTTTTCGGAAAATACAGCGGCTCTGAAATCAAGATCGATGGCGAAGAGCTTCTCATCATGCGTGAGGACGAAATCCTCGGCATTCTTGAACGCGTCGGCGCGGCCAGCGGCGGCAGCAAGAAAGGTGGTAAATAACGATGGCAAAGCAGGTGATTCACGGTGAGGACTCGCGTGCAGCGATTTTGCGTGGTATCAATCAGCTCGCTGACGCAGTGAAGATCACCCTCGGTCCCAAGGGCCGCAACGTTGTAATTGACAAGAAGTACGGTTCACCCACGATCACGAAAGACGGCGTCACTGTCGCAAAAGAGATCGAGTTGAAAGACTCGCTCGAAAACATGGGCGCTCAGATGGTGCGCGAAGTCGCTTCCAAGACTTCAGACGTTGCCGGTGACGGCACCACCACCGCGACCGTGCTCGCACAGGCGATCTTCCGCGAAGGCGTGAAGACTGTTGCCGCAGGCGCAAACCCGATGGCGCTCAAGCGTGGTATCGACAAGGCTGTCGAGAAAGCTACCGAGGCGATTCAGAAGCTCTCGAAGCCGGTTAAGGGCGACATGATCGCGCAGGTCGGAACAGTTTCGGCCAACGGCGACTACACCATCGGCAACATCATTGCCGAAGCTATGAACAAGGTCGGCAAAGATGGCGTGATCACTGTTGAAGAGTCACGCACGATGGATACTTCGCTCGAGGTTGTCGAGGGAATGCAGTTTGACCGCGGTTACCTGAGCCCGTACTTCGTTACGGATCCGGAGCGCATGGAAGCAGTGCTCGACAATCCGCTGATCCTCATCAACGAGAAGAAGATCAGCTCGATGAAAGACCTGCTGCCTTTGCTCGAACAGGTTGCGAAGCTCGGCAAACCGATGCTCATCATTGCCGAAGACGTCGAAGGCGAAGCGCTCGCGACGCTTGTTGTTAACAAGCTCCGCGGCACCTTGAACATCGCTGCCGTTAAGGCTCCGGGATTCGGCGATCGTCGCAAGGCGATGCTCGAAGACATCGCGATTCTCACCGGTGGCAGAGTCATCAGCGAGGATCTCGGTATCAAACTCGAGAGCGTCAAGCTCGAAGATCTCGGCCGCGCCAAGAAAATCACGATCGACAAAGACAACACCACGATCGTTGAAGGCGTTGGCAAACAGTCAGACCTCGAAGGTCGCGTCAAAACTCTCCGTGCACAGATGGAAGATACGACTTCCGACTACGACCGCGAAAAACTTCAGGAGCGTCTCGCGAAGCTCGTCGGCGGTGTGGCAGTGATCAAAGTCGGTGCTGCAACCGAGACCGAGATGAAAGAGAAGAAGGCTCGTGTTGAGGATGCAATGCACGCGACTCGCGCGGCTGTCGAGGAAGGAATCGTTCCCGGCGGCGGCGTCGCGTTGGTGAGAGCGGCGAAGGCGCTCGAGAAGTGGCAGGCCAATGCAGATGGCGAAGGCGATCCCGATGAGCAGATCGGCGTCAACATCGTTCGTCGTGCTTTGGAAGAGCCGCTGCGTCAGATCGTGCAGAACGCTGGTAAGGAAGGCGCGGTTATTGTCGAGCGTGTTCGTTCCGAGAAGGGCGAGAACATCGGCTTCAACGCGGCGACTGAGACGTTCGAGGATCTGGTAAAGGCTGGCGTCATCGACCCGGCTAAGGTCACTCGCACTGCTCTTCAGAATGCGGCTTCAATCGCAGGCTTGATGCTGACGACTGAAGCGATGGTCTCGGAAATCCCCGAGGACGACAAGGGTAGCCCCGCAATGCCAGGTGGTATGGGCGGCATGAGCGGCATGGGCATGTAATAGGTTTTGCCCGGTGGACTACAACTGTAGGGGCGGCCCTCCGTGGCCGCCCTTTCTTTTTTAAACAAACGGGTGGCCACAGAGGGCCACCCCTACAGTTGATATCAAGTGGGTTACATCAGAAGGTCATCGGCTTCCGGCGTCTCATTATCTTCCGGCAGGACGTCCTCAAGAATCTCCTCAATCAACTTCGCAGACATATCGAGCGCGGATAGCAACGGATGCAGCGACGCGTGATCTTTGGCGTAGCCTTTCGCCACGTCCTGTGCGAAGGCAAGCGCAACGTAAGCACGTGCGAGGCGTCGGCTATCGATGTTTCCCCAAAACGGTGTGCTCATCAGAAGTTAAGAAATGCCCGAATCAAAACTGCGAGCGCGATCGCCCCACCGCCGAGCGTCAGCATCCACTCAACCAGCGGACTCGGTCGACCAAACATTCGACGGCAAATCACCATGCCGCTCTTCCACCCGTCGAGCTGGTAAAACGGAATCATGTTTCCGATCGCGAGCGCGAGATTGAGTGCGCCAAATAACGATCCCCACGTCAAAACAGCAAGCACGAGATTCACACCGACGCCCGCACCAAGCACGAACAACTGCTGCATCAGCGGACGGCGTTGCAATGCGCGCATGTCCATCTGCACGTACGCGCCGACCGGAAGCAATCTCAGGGTGCAATCAACATCGCTAACGCGAGCACCGTAAAGCTTCGGTCCCCAACCGAGTCCTGCCTGCTTGATCGGAACAGCACATAGGCGCGCCGCGAAGTAATGTCCGAGTTCATGCAGCACGAGCGCGGCGAAAAAGCTCACGAAGGTGTTGATAATGACGACGTTCATATTTAAGGAATCTGGCGCAGGAGTTTGGAGATGTGTTGCTCGAGTTCTTGCAACAAGCGGAATTCGTGTTTGAGTGATTGCAGTTCGATCCTGACGTCGAGGATCAGGTAGACAACTGCGCAAGTGATAACTACGCCTTCAAGAAGTCCAAGACCGCGATGCGTAATCACGAGAAAGAGGAAGATGATTGTCAGGGCGGAAATGTAAAGCCTGATAGCCAGCATGTTTTATGTTGTGTTCGATAGCGCGCAGACTCCGGCCTTAACTCGCCGCATAGTGTGCCCTCAATTTTCTCTGCACCTGAATAAAAGGAATAATTCCCGACGTGTTCCAGTCAAGATATCGAGCGTCGATACAGCGCACAGAACCGAGCGCGGTAGCGCCGGGTCAAACTTCAATTAAAAGCCATGAATCGGAATTTGACCCGGCGCTACCGCGCTCGGTTCTGTTTGTTCAAATTCTAGAAACCAAGTCCAGATGCTGGACAGACATGCTCATGACCGCACCTATTCCAGAGAATTTTGTGAAGAAAATGACGACAGGTAGCGCGGCCCTTTAGTTGCGAGCAGCGCTTCAGATCCAAGTGTCTTAAAAGTTGGGCTTCGAAGGAACTGTTTGAGTTAGCAATTTCTAGCTTTTACTCAAAACCATCAAGGTCTCGGACAGTTTCTCTTTATTTATTAAGAACAAGTAGTGCTCCGTCGCCCCCTGGGCCAACGAGTGTGTAATAAACGCGCAGAACATCAGGGTTCGGTGTTTGAGACGTTGGCTAGGATTCGGAACATCAAGACGTTTCGACGTTTTGTTATTCCAGTCGTAAGGAGTACTCCCGTTTCTTATCCAGTTGGAATCGCCTTCTTCAACCGCGATTGAGCGAGGATTTACCCAGTAAGGAGTTAGTTACTTAATGCCCCTAGTAACTCCAACTGCTATCGATGGATGGTCCACCAACCACGCGACCAGCCACGTCAGGTCCGGTGCGATAGCGAACGAGCATAAGGAAAACACAAGGATAGGCAGTTCCAAATCTCCCACTCTCATCGGCCAGTCGCCGGTGATGAGGAAACTCTTTTCCGTAATCGAGCGTGTGGCCCCAACCGACGCTTCGGTACTGATTACCGGCGCGACCGGAACCGGCAAAGAACTTGCCGCCCGTGCAATCCACGATCAGAGCCCGCGACGCGATCACGCCTTTGTAGATATCAACTGTTCCGCTATTCCCGAGACGCTCATCGAAGCCGAACTATTCGGCCACCAGCGCGGCACGTTTACCGGCGCGCACGAGAACCGCAGTGGACTTTTCGAAAAAGCTTCGGGTGGCACACTCTTTCTCGACGAAGTTGACGCGTTGAATCTCTCGGCGCAGGCGAAGCTGTTGCGCGTCTTGCAGGAACGCACCGTGCGGCGAATCGGAGCACGCGCCAACATCGCGATCGACGTTCGCATCATCTCGGCGACCAACTGCGACCTCGCACAGGCAGTCGTGGAAGGTCGTTTCCGTCCTGACCTTTATTACCGGCTCCGAGTTCTGCCGTTGCACGTGCCCGAGCTCTGCACGCGCGGTGACGATGTTCGCTTGTTGGTCGAGCACTTCCTGCGTGTGAAGTCGGAGAGAAATGGTCTGCCGCTGCGAACGTTCACCCCGGAAGCAATGCGCGCGCTTTGCGATTATCCCTGGCCGGGTAACGTTCGCGAACTTGAAAACACGATCGAGTATTCGCTCGCCATCGGTCTCGACGACGAGCTGGACATCGGCGATCTGCCGCCGGAGATTTTGACTACAGCCCCGCAACCGAGCGCGGACGATTTCAGGCAAGTGCTTCAGGCATACATGAACGACACGGTTCCACTTGCCGAGATCGAGAAGCGCTACATCCTTTCCGTGTTACAGCAGTTTGGTGGCAATCAGGTGCGGGCCGCAGCCGCACTCGGCATCGACCGCAGTAAACTTTACCGCCGTTTGAAGCAGTATGGTGTGATGGCGGTGAGGTTTATTCAGGAAGAAGATCTCGACGGCCACCAGTTCCGCTCACATTGATCCCCCAGCCCCGATCGTTTATGGGTGGTCGCTTCGGCGGCCACCCACCGCGTTTTTAGTCACAAAGTTTTTAGCCATAAAAAGGCACATAAAACACAGAGCTGAATTTTTGTGCGCTTTGTTGTCAAACAGTGGTATATTCCGCCGTCCTTTTCACTCTGGTCCATACTCGTCACACGGAGGTGATTTCCAAATGGCTAGACCTAAAGTTGAAATCAATATCCCGAAAGACCTTGGCCTCACTCGCGCCCAGGTAAGCGAGCTCAAAGCCAGCTTCCAAAAACAACTCGTCGACACGCTCAAAGCTAAAGCGACCGCCTCGAAGGCGAAATCAAAGCAGATGGTGGTCGACGTGGTGGCGAAGTCGAAGAACCAGGTCGTCTAACTGTCTTAAGAGCGGCTTTGCTTTATGAAAAGCATCTGCCTCGTTACAGCTCTGACAGTTTCCGACTTTATCGATCCGGATCTGACGGCAGGGGCGAATTCAAACACTGGCGCGCAGCTCGGCGTGCTTACCTTAGCCGCGTTGCTCCGCCGGCAAGGTTACGATCCGGATATCGTCAATCTCGACGATCTCTTCTTCGAATTTGTCAGACTCGACACGACGCGTCCCTCGATTAACCGCGAGGGTGTCGCGGCGCTGCAGCCTTCGGAGTCGTTTTACTCATTTGTGGTCAGGCATCTGCCGGCGCAGAGTTTCGACATCGTGGGGTTGAGCTCGATCTGCGGCTCATACCCGCTCACCTTGCGTCTCGCTCAGGAAATCAGGCGCACTAACCCGCAAGCGAAGATCGTTCTGGGCGGGCCACAAGCTTCCGTCGTCGACGTTGCCACCTTGAACGCTTTTCTATGCGTTGACGTCGTTGTTCGCGGCGAAGCGGACGACACCTTCCCATCGTTGTTGGAACTTTTCGAAAGCGAAGCAGCCTGGCAAACCATACCGGGCATTACCTTCCGGCGTGACGACAAGGTGATTCGAAATCCAAATGCTCCCCTGGTCGATAACCTCGATCGACTCCCCTTGCCTGCTTTCGATCTGGATCTCAGGCTCAAAGATCGTGGTGGAGTTCACCTGGAGATCGGCAGGGGCTGTCCATTTGCCTGCACCTTCTGCTCGACGAACGATTTCTTCAGACGTAACTTCCGTCTGAAGTCTCCGTCGAGGATGATCGCCGACATTGCGTCGCTGAAAAACGAATACGGGCTGGGCTACTTTAGTCTGGTTCACGACATGTACACGGTGGATCGCAAGAAGGTAGTGGCGTTTTGTGACGCTGTGCTCGAAAGCGGAGAAAAGTTTACGTGGGGATGCAGCGCGCGCACCGACTGCATCGATGATGAGTTGTTGGAGTTGATGGCGCGAGCAGGATGCACCGGGATCTTCTTCGGCATCGAGACTGGTTCGCAGCGATTGCAACACGTCATCAACAAGAAACTCGATCTGGCGGAGGCTGTCCAACGTATCGCGTGCGCCGATCGCAATGGCATCAAGACCACCGTCGCCTTGATCGCCGGTTTTCCGGAAGAGACTCGCGACGATCTCCGCGACACGATTCACTTCTTCATTGACTCGCTACGCTTCGATCATGCAGAACCGCAGTGTTCGTTACTCGCGCCGCTCGCCGCGACGCCGGTTTACGATCAGCACAAAGATCATCTGGTATTCGACAAGATCTTTTCCGACATGTCACATCAAAGCTGGTGCGAGGATGCGGTCGAGATCGAAATGATCAAGGCGCATCCTGACATCTTCCCAAACTTCTACGCGATACCAACCGAGCAGCTCGAGCGCGGCTACGTCAAAGAGGTGATTGATTTCGTCACCTATCTCGCGACTTGGTTTCGCTGGCTGCCGGTTGCCGTTCTTCAGGATAGCGGCGACTTGTTGATGGTCTTCGACGCCTGGAAGCAGTGGCGTGTGGAAAGAAAGTCGACGGGCTCGGAGGAGAATATTGGCTGGACTCCTTATTATTCTCATCGCCGCTTTCAACACGAGTTCCTGGAGTTTGTCGAGAGTTGTTATCTGCCGGAGATGGCGAACGCGCCGGCTGCAATCGCAGCCATGACGCGCGCGGAGTCTGCGCCCGTGCGACACCAGCGCCAACGCGCCGTCGCAGAGACCGACCAGTTGGATGAGGCCACGGTTCCTTACGTGATCGACTCGTTGTTTGTGGTGGATCTGGAAGTCGATTACAAAGAGCTGATCTCCTGCTTGAGAAACAAGACCGATCTCAGTCAGGTTTCTGCGTGCGATGCTACTGTTATCTTCAGCAACGCAGGCGACGACTTGAATGTCTGGCAACTGTCGCCACTCGCCGGCGTGCTATTACATCTATGCGACGGCCAGCGCACAGTAGCCGACATCACGCGCGAATTCTCATCACTTGAAACCGGCCTCACCGAAATCCCACCCGACAAGGTCTGCCTCTTCGGACTGGGCCAACTATTGGACGACGGCTTCATCGCCCTCTCGTCCTCGCCGCTGACATGGGAAGACCCAACCCCAGCCGCTCAATTCTCCCTCCCTCCCAGATCCTCCAACACCCAACAACCCTGGCCGCCAGAGAAGAAGAATCATGACCGACACCGATACCCAAGCCCTGAACCTTAAAACCATTCTGCTCTTAATCGTGGTCGCGATTGTTATGGCAGTTGTCGTAACCCTGGTCCAAACTTTGATTTTAGGAAAAGCCAACGTCGCCATAACCGGCGGTGTCGTGGGCCATCGTTGTAGTTACTGCAATGAGCGCAAGACGCAAGAGGGTTAGTTAGCCACGGATGAACACGGATGGGATACGGATTAACGTCTCGATCCGCCGACGTATGCGCCCTTAAGGTGTAGGATCGTCACAGTCTTTTTCTCGACAATGAACAGAATCCGATAACGTCCGTCGATCAACTGTCTGACAGGAATGCCCAACTCTTCGCTTTCGGGCGCAACGGGACATCGGAGCGGTGTTGAGGTTAGCCGCTCTCTTAAATTGCGATACAGTTGCCGTAGCCAAGTTCGAGCAGTCTCCTCTCCCCAGGCATGGCGCCCCCATTCGAATGCCGAGCTGATGTCAGTCTCTGCATCCGAATGAAGGATGACCTTGTATTTTTTCATCAGTCTTCGAGCGGAATATTGTTCTTCGCGAAGAACTCACTGAAGAAGTCGTCTACTGGTCGTCCTTTTTTACGACCACGTGACGCCAGGCGCTGACGCAATGTCTCGACAACTTCGGCGCGCTCTTTGAGTTCGAGCAGCCTCTGATAGGCTTCAGCATCCTGGACTACTATTGCTGCCCTGCCGTTCACAGTCAGGACAACAGGCTCTTTCGTCTTCTTCATTTGCCGCATTACTTTGTTACTGTCGCGCTTGAAAGTCGACAGACTCATTATGTCTCGGGCAAGTTTCATAGGGTGGGTGGGTCTTTGCTGTAGATAAATTCGCACTCAATTTCACTACAGCCAAAGAGTCTAGGCTCGCAAATCAATGCTGTCAAGCATCGGCCACAAAAGGCGCAAAGTAAGCACTTTGATTTTGTGCTTTTGTGCCTTTTTGTGGCAGCTATCGAACGATCTTGATCAGTGGCTTATTGCTATTGACGCCGTGGAAGGTGAGACTGAGTTGGAAGTCGCCTTCAACTGTGATGGAGTCGGGGAGTTTGACGGTGATTTGGGAGAAATTGAAATTAGGGAGTTTGCGGATGTCTTCGACGACGAGGGGGTAGAGGTGATGGTCGGTGTCTTCGAGTTGGACGGTGATGGATTCGCCGGGGAGCAGATCTATGCCGGTGGCGAAGAACATGATGCGTGTGCGCTGATCGGAGCTGAAGTTGAAGATGTTTCGAAGCGAGAAGGGTTCGCGAAGCATCGTCACTGAATCCAATGCGACGGCGCGCGCGGTGAGCTCGTCTGTAAGAATCAAAGGCTTGTCGTCGTCGAGGATAAGGATGGTGCTGGTGAAGGGACTGCCTTCTACTGCGCCACCTGCTGGAGAGCTTAAGACAACGTTGATGGTTTCGTTACCTTCGACCAAGGCGTCGTCAACAATTGGGACAGCGAAGGTCTTTACTGTCTCGCCGGGGGCGAACTGAAGCGTGCCGGAGGTATTGGCGTAATCACTCGGCTGAGTTGCGCTGCCGTTGGTCGTGGCGTAATTGATGGTCGAGGTATTCGAAGTGTTACCACTGCGCGTGACACTCACAGTCACACTTCCCGCATTCTCATTCACAACGTAACCTGTAGTGCTGAATTGCATCGTGACGGCCGATACTGACGAACCAAACTGTCCTCTAATCTCGCCGGTCGGGAAATTCGAGCTGTGCACGTTGACGTAGAACAGACCGTTTTTCAGATCTTGCACTTGCGCAGGAGTCAACGTGATCGAGAAATCGCTCAACTGGCCCAACGGCAGAGGAAAGACTGGCGGCGCGCTCACGCCGGGCAAGGCCGGTCCGTGAATGTGAGCGTCGGTTTGACCGCTCGAAAGGCCAGCAAAGGTCAACGAAACACGCGCCGTTTTCTCATCAGGACTGAGAATAAGCGATGCGCGGCCTACCGCACTCGAGTTGTTAGGCGGCGTCTCCTGCGCGCCCGTCAGGTTCGCGACGAACAACAGCGACGGCTTCGACTTAATCTCGTAAATCGCACCGTTGGAAAGCGAAACCACAAACAGGTTTCCATTTGGAGCGCTCTGAATATCGGTCGTGATACCGAAGTCTCTTCCGATCAGCAGGCTCTCGCTCTCGGTCTGGTCAAACTTGTCGATATTGTCAGCCACCCGATCTACCAGTCTTGGATCGGAGAACGAGAAATGCTGGCGGTCCCCCGTTAGCTTGAACCGGAACAGGAAACCGTTGAGCAAAGTCGTGCGTGAGGCGCCGACGAATAGGTCGCCTTCAAACTGCGGCCCCAGTCCTCTTCCCTTCACAAAGCCGATCGGCGACGGCGCGAGCGCATACTTCCAACTGAATTCCGGATCGACGTATTGCGCGCCGTTCAGCATGTACATCCGCGAGAGCGCCTGCTGCGGAGTCAACGCGGTATTGCTCGGCGGCCAGCGAAGCTGTTGCAGGTTTCCCGCGGCGTAAGACATCTCAATCGATCGGAATTCATCGACGCGGCTGATCGGCCCCATCGTTTGTATCCAACCACCGTTGAAGCCGGGCGTGACGCGATTGATCTCGTCAAACGCATCGTCGCCGTTCTCCTGCGTCCACAGAGCGCCGCTCAGAGGATCGAAATCCATCCCGAAGCTGTTGCGGATTCCGTAGGCGAAGACTTTCTTGATGTTGGCCGCAGCCTCGCCCGTAAGGTTCGAGGGGATATTGAAGAAAGGATTGTCAGCGGGCGTCGATCCGTCGTCGTTGAGCCGCAGGATAACTCCGGTAAGGTGCTGGTCATCCGGCGCTGGGCCACCGAACTGATCGTCAGGAGACGGACCACCACTCGCAAGGTTCTGCAGGAAGCCGCGACGCCCGTTGTCACCGAAGACGATATAGATCTTACCGTCCGGACCAAACCGCAGGACACCGCCGTTGTGATTACCACGCGACGGCTGGCCGGCGTCCTGCTGAAGCGATCGCAGCTTGATCAAGTTGCGATCGAACGTGAGCGCTGAGCCATTCCACACGTAACGATCGACACGATTGCCGAGCACCGCTACTTCGTCGATGTTTGCGGTATCGACACCCGTGCTGCTCTCGGTCCAATAGAGGTATACAAACCCGTTCTGAGAAAACTTCGGATGCAGAGCGATGCCCAGCAGGCCGCGCTCGGAAGCGTTGTTGACGGCGAGATCGAGCGGCGTGCTGTGCAGCAAGCCATTGACGATTCGCTTCACTTTACCGCTTGCCTTCTCCAGAACGAGAAAATCGCCTGGGCCAATGAACGCCATGCTCGTCGGCTGATCGAGGCCGGTGATCACAGTACTGACCGTCAGGTTGTCGTCCAGCATGATGGGCGAGGGGGCCGCGGGTTGAATGAGCGTTGTCGCAGAAGCAGCGTTGTTCGACGAATCAGAATCGGTTTCAGCGCCGGTGACGGTTGCCGAGTTGGTGATTTGACCGGTCGAAGAAGGCGTGACGACGATCGTGACGATTGCACTGCTGCCCACAGTCAAACTGCCGAGATTACAGTTCACTGCTGCCGTGCCGTTGCAATTGCCCTGAGTGGTTGTGGCTGAAACAAACGTCACGCCGGAAGGCAGCGTATCTGCGACACTCACATTCGTCGCAACTGCGGGTCCGTTGTTAGTCGCGATGATGCGATATGAAAGCGGCACACCAACCTGTCCCGGATTCGGCGATGCGGTCTTGGTCACAGACAGGTCGGCACTGAAGGGATTTACCACATTCAAGCTCGCCTGAGTAGCGTGCTGAGTTGCACCTGATTGCGCGTTGATGTCGAATGAATGATTGCCGACGGGCGTATTTGCGGCCGTGGTTAAAGTCAGAGTTGCAGTCTTTGAATTCGCGTCAGTGATGTCGACCGATGCAGGATTAAAACCAACTGTAGCGCCGGTGGGAAGATTTGCGGCGCCAAGGTTTACCTGCCCGGTGAATCCGGCAAGCGGTGTCATCGTCACTGTGTAAACCGCCGTACCTCCGGGCACAACGCTACGCGAAGACGGACTAACGCTAACCGCAAAATCAGGAGTCGTCGAAGCCGACGCTGAGACGACAAACGTCTTATAGATGTAATCACCCGACGTGTTGCCGTCGTTGTTCGCGTGATTGCCAGCAGCGTAGAAGACCACTGGACCAACATCGATCGGCGGTGCGGTCCAGTTGAATGTCCAACTTGCGCCGTTGTGCTGGCCGATAAACGTTCCCGCCGCAGTGTGCTCAATGTACTGGCGCGCCGAGCCTGGACCCGCGTTATTCAAGACCTGCGTCAAACCGTCGAGGCTATGCAACTCGCCAGCCTTCTCGTCTGAGGCGGTATCGAGGACAGTCAGCTCAAAGCCCCAGCGAAGTCGCGTCTGATCGGGATTCGTATGCGTGACGGTGATTGGATAAGTTTGTCCGGGAATGTAGGTTTGAGGTGCGGTGATGGATATCTTGCCCGTCCCCGCATCGGGTGGCACATGACACTCAGCGCACGCCTCGGGCTCTTCCTGCGGCGCGCCCGTGTAACCCGCGGGTGGACCAGCCGAGAAAGCATGCACTGTACGCGTGCCCACGTTGTGCGTAAGAGCGAAACCGACGATCGCGGTGAGCGCAAACGACAATACGATCAGCCGGATCAGAGAGTTTTTTACAGGATTGACAGGATTTTTCAGGATGAACATGTAAATCTTGGTCGAATCTTGTAAATCCTGTCAGCAATTTAACTCAGAAATCCGAGATTCGAAGTAGCAAACCGACTGATCAGAGGAAACACTGCCGGCAAGTCTGCACCCGCTAAACCATACCAGTTCGCGAGTGTCGCGGCGTATTGTTCGACCGACGTCGTCGGTATCCAACGACCACGCGGAGCCGATCCGCCATCAGTATCATCCGGTCCGCCGAGTCGGAGCGTCGGGTACGTGCCATAGAACGTACCACCCAACACCGATCCGCCTGCAATCAGTTGATGATTGCCCCACGCGTGATCGGTACCAACGGCATTAACACCCGTGCCCGCAGGCTGGAACGTGCGCCCGAAGTCGGACATCGTAAACGTCGTCACTTTGTTTTGTACACCAAGCTCAACCGTCGCCGCGAAGAACGCACTGATCGCCTGGCTCACCTGCGTCAGCAAGCCTCCCTGCCCGCCGATTTCCGCCGAGTGAGTGTCGAAGCCGCCAATCTGCGTGAAGAAGATCTGGCGCTTCATGTTTATCCCCGCTAACGGATCCGTGCAAGCCTTGATCAGTAATGCGACCTGCTTAAGCTGCCTGCCCAAAGATGTATTTGGAAAGACCGTAGCAAGCGTCGGACTCACGCTACTCAAGGCATTATCGGTTTGAATGGAGCTTGAGCGTATGTCGCTTGCAGCTTTCACGAGCTTGAAATTGTTGTCGAGCGTTCGCAACTCATTGAACGAAGTCAGTCGCGACGCCTGTTCGCTCGTTGAACCAGACATGCTGAGTTGCAGAACGTTCGCAAGTGACGTCCCAGAATCGGCAACAGCCAGTTGCCTGGTATCGACGCCGCTCAGCAACAGATTGATGCCGGCGATCGAGATGTTGCTGGGGAACGTCGCTGAGCCGTTCAATCCGTTGGTCCGGTCAGCCAGCCGTCCGCCCCAGCCCGTCTGGCTCACAACGTTGGCGATCGCAGTTTGAAAGAGCCCGACCTGATCCGAATGAGAGAAAAGCTGTAGCGGCTTCTTGCCCGTGCCGTTTTGATATGTGGTCCGCGTGAGTGGCTCGACTAGCGGACCACTGTTGCACAGCACTGCGAGTTTCCCCTGATTGAAGAGCGTCTGCATCTCGGGCATGTTCGGATGAAACCCGTACGAGCCGCCGCTGGCTGGCGACACCGGAAGCAAACTCGCCTTCGCAATCGCGAGTCCCGCGGCATTGCGCACGTTCGAGTAGCCCTCAACGAGACTGCCGGCCGGCCCGTCGTACTGGTCCAGCGAGACGAGCATGTTGTTACCGTCGTTTCCGCCATTCAGAAAAACACAAACCAGCGCCCGGTAGTCAGTCGCCGCCTGCGGCGTGAGCGCGTGAACGACGCTGAAAGTGTCGATGCTGGAAGCCAGCGCCACACCACCGACGGCGCAGGCGCTGTTGCGTAAGAAGTCTCTGCGTGTGATTGCCATGATCGTTATCTCTGAATGTCGTACTGCGAAGAAGTTGCCGCCAGATAGACCGCCGCGCGCGCGCGCTTCTGGTTGCGTGTGGTGACGTTGGCGTCGTTGATGGCGTTCATCGCCGTAATGATCGACGCGCGCATCTGCGGGTGCATTGTTCCGTGTAACAACAACGCGTCGAGCGCATTGACTACATCGATCGGATTGCCAGCGAGCGCTTCGAGATTGCTGATGTCAATCGATGTACCGCGCGGTCGATCGGGGCTTCCGGCCGTCGGCGTTGAGTTAGTACTGACGCCGGTATAAACAAGCGTGTTGATGTCGTTGGCGCGCCGCAGCGTGGTCGTCGTCGAGAGAATTCCAAACGCCGGGCCGAGCAGCTTCGTGCCGGGGACTTCGTATCCTGGCTGGTAGTAACTGAACACGGTCGGCGGCTGGAAGTTCGGCTGGTCCAGCGTGCCGGTAAAGTCGGTGACACTTCTGTTACCGAGAACGCCGTCGCTCGTTGTTGTCTTGTCAAACGACTTCACGTTGAAAGCACGCAGGAAACCGTTGACGTACTGCGCCGGCTCACGCAGCTTGCCGTAGTTTGGATCAGTCTTCAGGTCGCCACGAGCTTCCGGATCCAGAAGTATCGCCTGAACCACAAACTTCAGGTTGCCGCGTGTGTTCGTACAGCCCGCCGGATAGAGCCCGTTGCAATCGTTGTTGAAGACGCGCGCCACACGCTCGACGTAAGCAGGACTCGGATTGCTCGTCACGAGATGTTGAATTAGCTGCTTGCTGAGGAATGGGCCAACGTTCGGATGGTTGGCGAGATGATTCATGACGGCCGTCATGTCTGATTGCGCGCAAACCGTGTTTGAATTCGCGCAGGCAGCGATTGTGAATCCATTCAAAAGCGTCTTTGCCCCGACGTCATGCTGGGTACCGCCACGAGGAACCATCGGGTCGCGGTAGTTTGTGATGCCTGCGCCGATAGCAGTGTTGAAGTTCCAGCCGGTAAACACGCGCGTAAACTCGTTCACATCCGCCTGCGTATAAGTCGGGATCGTATTGCCTTGTGCGTCGCGTTGCTGTGTGCCGTCGGGGTTGAGCACCTCAGTGCCAATCGAGAAGAGCTGCAATACTTCGCGCCCGAAATTCTCGTTGGGACTGGTTCGCGTACTCAAACGCATATCGAGAAACTCACCCATCGCCGGCGTGAGCGTGATCTCGTTGAGCAACGTTCTGTAGCTGCCGAAAGCGTTTCGATCGAGGGCCTGAAGATACGGCGTCATCCAGCTCGGACGGTTGACCTCGCTGCTTGCCGACACCACGAGAATCTGGTGCAGTGCAAACGCGACGCGCTGTCGCAACTGATCGTTTCCATAAAGCGCGTTGCTGAAGAAGTTTCGATGTATCGGATACATCGTGAAGTTATCGCGTAGACAAACAGTCTGGTTGTAGTTTGGATCCGCGGGATTGGTGGTCGGGCACTGTTGACTCGAATCGTCCAGCGGGAATACCAGATCAGGATAATTCGAACCTTTACCCGGGTTCGTTGGCGCGAGGCTGAACTGTTCGTCGAGATAAGCTTTGAAGCCCATCGCTTTCACGCGCGCGATTTCAGCGGTCGTCGGGCCCCAGCTCGCTTGTTCGAGAAAACGCACCGTGTCGGCGTCTGAGGCCGGGCCGGTATATGGATCCGGAGTGAGGGGCGGATCGGCCCCGGGCGGTGTGTCTGGCGCAGGAGTTGGGGCTGAGCCCGCATCGTCGGCTGGTCCACCACCTGAATGCCCGATCGCCACGCGCACGCGATTGCTCGACAAGCCGTGCAGGTTTACGCGTAATAAAACATCGCCAACGTCGCCCAGATCGTCAGCGAGTCTGACAACGATCATGGTGATGCCGGGGAAGTTTGGAACCTGGCCGACGTATTCGACGCGCAGTGGATACAACTTGCCGCTGCTGTCCTGAACATCGGATGAAAACGCGTTGCTACCTTCGCCCGCCAGCAACTCAAGATCGGTTGCGAAAATACAGATACGGGTTCGGTTGTCGGTGCTAAAAGCGGGGCTTGCGGTGGGCGAAAACGGTTCCGCCCGGAACGTCACCGATTCGAGTGCGATCGCACGAGTGCTTGCAGCCTGACTGAGCAGCACCGGTTTCTTGTTTGTAGCTGCTTCAACCGGGCTGCTGAAGACACAGCAAAGTATGAAAACATAGAAGAAACTAAAGGCACGACATGCGGTTCGCATAACGAAGGGCTCCGTACGATTGTCGGAAATACTCGTTGATTCAGTGAGGTAACGCATCGGTCGAGGGGCAAATTCAATATACCATCTTTGACTCACGCTGCGACCAATGTTTTTAGACGGATAACGGGGCGAGTTGGTCTAAAATTGTAGCCCGCAGGGGACAAACAAATTTCTTTGGGGTTTCTGTCGATTTCGACGCCCGCCATTCGACGTAAGAATGAAAGAGGAAACAGATTCTCTGCGGCTCTCTGCGTACCTCTGCGCTCTCTGCGTTGAAATAGCCGTTTAACGCAGAGAGCGCAGAGATACGCAGAGGGCCGCAGAGGGCGGCCGCAGATTCCGCTTGCGCATGTTGTAGGTTGAACGTATGGTAGCTCGTTTCCAGGAATAACCCAGAACCTTTCGGCGGCTCGTGCGTATCGCTCATAAACGTTTTACACCCCGGCCTGCAGTTCTTAACAAGGTGAACTCGTATGAAATATGCGAAGCTGATCTTCAAGAACATTCTGCGGAATAAGCTCCGCACACTGCTCACGACGTTGAGTCTGGTGGTCTCGGTATTCCTGATCATTTGCCTCGCGACGATCCTGACGGAGTTTGACCGCGGCGCTAACGAAACAAGCCCGCTGCGACTCGTGTCTCGCCACGCGGTCTCGCTCGGGTTCGTTATTCCGATGGCCCATCTCCAGAAGATCAAGACGGTGCCGGGCGTGAAGGAGGCGATGCCGTTTAGTTGGTTCGGCGGCATCTACAAAGAAGAGAAAAACTTTTTCGCAAACTTCGCTGTCGATGCAGGCAAGCTACACGAGGTAGTTCCCGAGCTGAAAATGCCCGACGCAGACTGGCAAGCCTTCATCAACGATCGCCAGGGCGCGATCGTCGGAATAAAGCTCGTCAAGCTTTTCGGTTTTACTCCAGGGCAGCGCGTCACGTTGAAGAGTCCCATCTATAACCAGAGCGTCGAGTTCATCATTCGCGGGGTTTACACCGGCGGCGGCGATGAAAGGACACTTTACTTTCATTACGAATACGTCAACGAGCTGTTGCCCGCGTGGGCCAAGGACCAGGCCAGCACGTTCAGCATTGTCGCCAACACACCCGAAGACGTGCCACGCATCGGCCAGGCAGTCGATTCGCTCTTCGCCAACACCGATGCGCCAACGAAAACCGAGAGCGAGCGGGAGTTTGCGTTGAGCTTCCAAGCGATGTTGGGCGGAGTCAAACAATTTCTTTACGGCATCATGGCGGCGATCACGTTTTCGCTCCTGCTCGTCATGGGCAACACGATGGCGATGACGGTCCGCGAGCGCACGAAAGAAGTCGGCACGTTGAAAGCGATCGGTTTTCAACGCGGCACGATTGCCGCGCTGTTTGTCGGTGAGGCGCTGATGGTGTCGTGCATAGGCGCCGCCATCGGCATCGGCGCTGCCGTGTTGCTTTTCAACTCAATCGATCTGAGCCTCATCATTCCGAATTTCCTTGCGTTTGTCCCAACGAAGGAGACGTTGGCCGGCGCGTTTGTGTTGTCGATTCTGGTGGGATTGATCAGCGTGAGCTACTCGGCTTATCGAGTCTCAGGTTTGACGATCGCTGCGGCGTTGCGGAGCACGGAATAAGATGAGCCTACCGCTCAAGTACAACATTCGAAATATCGTCGTTAGAAAAAGCAGCACGCTGGCCACGGCGTTCACGATCGGTTTGACGGTGGCGGTCTTCCTGATGGTGATGGCGCTCGCACGCGGTATCGACCTGACTTTGTCGAGCAGTGGGGAGCCGCTGAACATGATCGTGTTGCGTGAAGGCAGCACCGCTGAGTTGAACAGCTCACTCACGCGCGAGAACTTCAACGACCTGATGTACCTCGATGGCGTCGAGCGCGAAGCCGATAAGCCACTCGTCGCGGGCGAGCTCGTCACGCTGATCTACAAAGCTCGGAAAGGCATGAGCCAGGGATCGAATGTGACGGTGCGCGGCGTTGGTCCGATGTCGTTCAAGTTGCGATCGGGATTTCAAACGGTCGCGGGACGGCTTTTTCAACCCGGACTTACGGAAGCAGTTGTCTCGAAGCGTATTGCCGAAAGATTCCAGGGACTCGACATCGGCGATCGTTTTCGGATTCAAACGACGGATTACACAGTCGTCGGTTTGTTTGACTCAGCGGGCAAGGCTTTCGAATCGGAAATCTGGGTTGATATCAACTCGCTCGCGAGCTCGACGAAGCGCGAGAACTACTCGTCGGTATTGATGCGCGTGAAGGACGCAAATGCTTTGTCGGCGCTGAGCAAGCGGATCACTGACGATCCGAAACTGCATTTGAAAGCTTTGTCAGAGCGCACTTTCTATGAAGACCAGCAGGGCGCCACTTCATTAGCATTAAAGTATCTGGCGGGGTTCATCTCGTTCATCATGGCCGTCGGTGCGGGCTTTGCCGGCATGAACACGATGTACGCGGCCGTGGCGCGACGCACAAAAGAGATCGGGACGTTGCGTGTGCTCGGGTTTGGCAGGCTCAGTATCTTGATCGCGTTTTTGTTGGAATCAGTGGCGATCGCATTGATCGGCGCTGCGATCGGAATCGTGCTGGCGCTGCCGCTGAATTTTGTTTCGACGGGTACGTCAAACTTCGTGACGTTTAGCGAGATTGCGTTCAATTTCCGCGTGACGTATGACCTGATGCTCATTGCGTTGGCTTTTGGCGGCGTGATCGGGTTCATCGGATCGTTGCTGCCGTCGATTCGCGCTTCGCGATTCAAGATCGTCGATGCGCTCAGGGCATAGTTAGACAGGATTTACAAGATGTTTCAAGATAAACATGTAAATCCTGTTCAAATCATGTAAATCCTGTCAAAGGTTTTATGGTAACCAGCACGAAATCAGAAGGTCAGGACGATCTCAACAAGCGACTGCGGAGCTTGAAGATCGATCGCGGCCCGGCGCCGGCGCCCACCGCAGGCAATCGCACGCCTAAGCTTTTACTGCTCGGGATCGCGGTGCTGCTGGCGCTTGCGGCACTCGGTTATGTTTTCCTGTTTGCGGGCGCGAAGACGATCTCAGTCGCGACGGTGCGCGTCGAGAGTGGCGGCGCGTCGGCGGGCGAGAGCGTGTTGTCGGCGTCAGGTTACATCGTGGCCCATCACAAGATCGCCGTGGGTGCGAAAGTGATGGGACGCGTAGCATGGATCGGCGTTGAGAAAGGCGCCAACGTTCAGGAAGGACAAGTCCTGGTCCGTCTCGAAGACAGCGAGTTTCGCGCACAAGTTAACCAGGCGCAGGCCAACCTCGCCGCCGCACAAGCGCGACTCGATCGTCTGCGCACCGGCTCGCGTCCTGAAGAGAAGTTGAAAGACAAAGCCGCCGTTCTGCAAGCCGAGGCAAACTTGAAGAACGCCGAAGCTGAATACCAGCGCACCGATTCACTCTACCGCTCGGGCGTCTCTTCGAAAGCGGAATACGATCGCGCACTCGCGAATCGCGATAGCGCCGCCGCTTTTCTTCAGGCAGCGCGACAGTCGAGTGCGATGACCGACATTGGCCCGCGCAAAGAAGAGATTCGCGCCGGCGAAGCAGAAGTGCAGCAGATGCGCGCGGCGCTCGACTACGCCAACACACAGCTCGCGGCCACCGAGATCAAAGCGCCCGTCACCGGGACAGTCTTACAGAGAATCGTCGAGCGCGGTGAGATGGTCAGCCCGTCAGCTTTCGGCGGCTCCGGCGCGCGCACGTCGGTCGTCGATCTCGCAGATCTAACGGATTTACAAGTCGAGCTCGACATCAGCCAAACTGATTTTGCGCGCCTGAAGTCAGAGCAACGCGCCGAAATCATTCCGGAAGCTTACCCGAATCTGCGCTTCACGGGTTTCATCGAAGAGATCGCGCCCGAGGCAAATCGCGCGAAGTCGACGGTCCAGGTGAAGGTCAAGGTCGAGAATCCGAACGAACAGTTGCGACCAGAGATGAATGCGCGTGTGAACTTCCTCGCCGACAAACCGTCTGCAACTGAGAATAAGTCGATCGCGCGTGTGCTCGTTCCGAAAACCGCGATCGTGAAGCAAGACAACGGCTCGTTTGTGTTTGTCGTAAAGGGCAACAAGGTTGAGCAACGAACCATCCGGACCGGCGAGGAATCCGGTGACGCTTACGTAGTTCTCGATGGATTGAGTGGCAACGAATCAGTCGCTGTGGCTGGAGTGGATAAGCTGCGCGACGGAGATCGTGTCAAAGTTCAATAACTTTGCTTCTCTGTGCAACCTCTGCGTTCTCTGTGTCTCCGTGGTTTCGCTATTTCTGGAAGTATAACCACGGAGACACAGAGAACACAGAGGTTGCACAGAGAAGAGAGGAAGAACAACATGTCTGATGCGATAGTGCGAGTGCGCAATGTGAGTAAGCGTTTCAATCGCGACGGGTTTGAAGTCGTCGCTTTGGATAACGTCGATCTCGAGTTGCACGAAGGCGATTTTCTGGCGCTGATGGGGCCGAGTGGCTCGGGCAAGTCGACGCTCCTGAATCTGCTGGCGGGAATCGATCGCCCGACTAATGGCGAGGTCGAAGTCATGGGAACGCAACTGACGCGCATGTCGGAGAGCCAGCTCGCGGTTTGGCGCAACGCGCACATCGGCTACATCTTTCAGACGTTCAACCTCGTGCCTGTGCTGACTGCGTTTGAGAACGTCGAGCTGCCGTTGCTATTGACGAAGCTGTCGAAGGCAGAGCGACGAAAGAACGTTGAGACCGCGCTCGACCTCGTCGGTTTGAGCGACCGCATGCACCATCAACCGAAACAACTTTCCGGTGGGCAGGAGCAGCGCGTGGCCATCGCGCGCGCAATCGTTACCGATCCCGATCTGATCCTGGCGGACGAGCCGACCGGCAACCTCGACGCACGCTCCGGCGAAGAGGTCATGCAAATCCTCTCAACTCTGAATCACGAGTTAAAGAAAACCATCATGCTCGTGACGCACGACCCACACGCCGCCAACTTCGCTTCCGAACAACTGCACCTCGAGAAGGGCGTGCTGACTGAACTCGACACAGTGGCAACGGAACGGATGACCAGTTAACTTTCTCATTGACAGACTAAAATCGCAGCGCTAAAGTCCCGCAACCCCTCATTAAAAAGCAGCGGGCCGACCTTGTGATTACAACACAAAGCCAGCCCTAAACCATTAACCTTCCGTCGAAAGGCTAACAGTTATGAGTACGCATAGTAGTAGCGCACCCGAGCGCGAAGCAACACCTCACGAAACAAACAACACAATCAGCGATGCCGTCAAACGTCGGGCGCAGTCGCTCATCAACGACAGGACCATCGACGCAAGCGACCGCGCCTTCATCCGTTACGCCCTGGCAACAAATGATGCTCCTGGGCTTTCAGAACTCGTGCGCCGCGTTGATGCTGGTGAACCGATTATCGATGATTCATACCTGTTGGAAGCTAATGATGAGATTTCAACTGAAGAAAAACTCGAACGGCTCGCAGCGATGATCTGCCAAGCGGGCAGTCTACCGGAAACCAGATCGGCGGCACTGCTCGTTCTCATGTCAACGCTTGAAAATTCAACGGAACCGAAAGTACTTGCTAATCACGTAAAGCACATCGCCTTCACTCGCTGCGGTGAGCTGAACTGCTTCGGCATGGTTGACACCCAGATCGCGGCCATCGAAAGTGAGCTGCTGGTTAACTAGCTCAACAGAACCGAGCGCGGTAGCGCCGGGTCAACTTTCCCAAAACGAACGAAGGAAAGAAATTGACCGGCGCTACCGCGCTCGGTTCTGTTATGCCCTCGATAAATCACAACACGATCGCGCCTGAGCACGGAAGTGTCCGGCGATGTTTGACGTGTTCGACCACATGCTTGACGTGATCGTCAATGAGGTTAAGAAGTATGCCGCGAATGTTAGGAAGCTTGAAGCAAAAGCTGATGAGCAATGCAAGCGGCTTAACGTGATCGCGATTGTGCAAGTCAAAACTAAAAGCCACGCCGTAAACATGCTGCGAGGTTTAATTTGCAAAGATGAATGCACGTCAAACCCAGGCTTAAGCAAAGAACGTCTCAGACAGAACACCTCAAACTTTGCCAGAGTCTTCTGCGCTATAATCAAAAACTTCCTTGCTTTGACCGCGTACTTCTTTGCGTTGCCACAAACACGTCAGCATGGAGCGCAAACCTAACTTGATCTTGTCCATGCGTATCGCAATCGCCGGCAACAGTCGTCTCCCTCGGCCAAACCTCCAGTAAATTAAAACCTTCAGGAGCAGCTATGTCACAAGTGCTCGCCGTAAGCGTGAGCAGAATTCTACTTTGGCGCCCCAAAGCATTTTGAGTTGGAACTGGATTGTTGGATGGCTGACAACGATTAAAACACTGAGAGTAATCCACTTAAGTGTCGGACCTATTCGAAAATGATCGCTAGATCATCCTGGTGGGTGTACCTGACGGAACTTGAACTACTGGATGCTAGAGTTCTTTCAATAAGCAACGCCGGCGGGTGAGGTCTCGGAGCAATCGTTTATAAGGATTCATCGTAGGATTCAGCGTTTTACCACTGTGCAAAATTGGGAAAGCGATTTCCTCGGAAGATCAGGGCAAGTTGCGTCTTTCATCAGCTATCCTGTTAAGTGACGTTTATCCGTCTGTTGTCCGATGGGGCATCGTGTCCGCTTCAACTTCTTCATCTTCGGATATTGTCATGCTACAACTAAGCGTGCCGCTAAAAAGCTGATATTTCAGGTGTTGTTTCACTGGGTCTGCGCTACCGGCACAGGTCCTCAGATTGTTTGAACTGACTTGTTGAGTATGATATAAGCCCTCACGGTTACTTTCGCTTTTAGTTTTCTCACAAGCAATCATGTGCAAGACTCACGCTGAAGAATTTCTCATTGTGAGGAAGTCTTTCATTCCCAGTGGCAATCCCGATGCGAACAGAATCGAACAAATCTTACAAATTCGGGTTCGTTTTAACAGAGGCTGAGTTACGGCGCCTTCTTGGAATCCTTGAGGATCAACTTAAAAAGATTCCTGGAGTGTCCCTGGTGACCACGAAGTTCGAAGTGAAATATAGAAATGGGGCCGTGGCGACCACATCATCGTTAGATGAGATTCTTTCGCAAGAGAATCTGGGCTCGTCACAAATTGTGGAGTTGAAGATTGAGTCCACAACAGAAAGCGATCAGGCACCGAACCTCATTTCTGTAGAATTCCATGATTTAAATCTAGATCCAAAATCTGATGACTCAGTACGGTTCACTGTAAAAGGCGATGAGCGTGCGTGGACATTTATAACTAGCTCACTTCTGGAAGAAAGAGCATTAAGGATCAAACGATTCAATTTAGGAATGTTATTAGGTATACGTAGGGAGTGGGAATTGATTCTTTATATGGTCGCGGTCATGTTCGGCCTCATGGGTTGGCTAACTTTCGAAATACTTGATCCGCTCGACTTTCCTCGGGTGGAATCTGTTTACATTGCAGACTCAGAACTACCTAAACGGGCAACGTTGAGCGAAACCCTTGACGCTCGCCTCAAAAGTGAAAACGTCAAAGATCCTATTCAAGCCCTCATACTACGGGAAAAACTTATTGAAGAAAGGGAAAAAGACAGGGAAAAAGCTTTTGAATCACTTGCAGCGGTCAGAAATTCTACAGCGGCCTCGAATAGAGTTTCCAATTGGCGAGATACTTGGAGGCGTCATTTTATACTTACGTTGCTAGTGGTAGGATTAGTCCCTCCAAGCCTGCTTTACTGCGCAAGGTTGTTAGTGATCATGTACTATCCTACTTTCAATTTTGCATGGGGCGATTATCTTGAGATCTTCCGGAGAAAGGAATCAGTCAGAAAGTTCATAGTAGTTGTTATTCTTGTTGGTGTGATTGTTTCCTTCATCGGAGGCGTTCTGGCAAATATTTCACGCATCGGTCAGTGATGTCCACATTAAAGCGTCGCGTTTCATTCTTGGAAGTGCATTCCAATATAAGCTCAAGTGTGGGTGGCATCCCGTACGGGAATTTGACCACGTGTGACCGCGGTGAAAAGGGAGCTATCCTGCCTTTACGGCCTAAGTCCTTATCCTAAGGACTGCTCGCTGGCGAGCAGTTGGGTTTGAGCGCACACCTAATAGTTAGAATTCACTCAGTTTTTCCAGCTTTTTTCCCCGGCACAATGGTTGCGACTGGAAGTCTCCTCCATAAGTTTGCGCGCGCCAGGAGTCCGGTTATGAGATGGAAACACTGG
>DASYFE010000202.1:0-30351 GCA_036498585.1 Pyrinomonadaceae bacterium
TTCCTGGAAACCGATGCAGTGAGTGAACAGTGCTTTCGAGCGTTGTAGCGCCAGGAAAATTCCAGTCAACGCGATTGAGTGCTGCAACGATGTCAGGTGAAGCGGACCGTATCCCTGGCATGTATTGATTACGCAGTCTCGAATAGAGTCAAGGTATTATCATGCGACTTTGGGTTACCGAGAAAGCGAGTTGAAAAAGTATTGGCAGCAATTTCAACAAGCAAGTGATTTTCTTCTGTCGTGAAGGGTTTTTTTGTGGGTGATGAAACTCCTAAGACCCACATATTCGGATTATGTCCAAGCTCAACCCTAGTTTTTGACGCTAGAATTATTGGTACAGCCCGAGTTCTCTTGTCTTTTATTCTGTAAGCGAAGCAAGGTCGTCCGATCCGCTCGGACGCAAGTTTTGAGAATGAGTATACGTCGGCATAGCTTGGCGGCTTGCCTTCCAGCCAAAACAAATCGGAGAGATCCCATAAATCTCGAAGAAGCCATCGTTTAATTGCTGAAGAAATGTCCTCATCACCTGAATGAAGAAGCCTACTTATCAGATCATCATCCGTGATGATCCAGTCTGAAAGTGAAAGATAATTCTTCTCGTGAGCCAAGACTATTGCAAAGAGAAGCATGGCCTTTCCGCAGAAATCTTCGCGGGCTAGCATTAGATGGTTATATACGGTCTCCCTCAGCGATAACCAAAGACGCACATAATCGACTGCATCGTTGGAGAACACTATCCCTTCTTCTGTGGAATCAATAATTCTATCTGCGATCCTTAACGGGAGTTGACGGTCCACATCCAGGCCCATGTGATAAGCAATCCTCACTACGTTGTCAAGGTTGTCTAAATCCATTTCACCGGAAATGCATGGGCCGTATTTACCTTTCCCATTCAGAGCTGCGAAGATTTCCTCAAGAGCATTTTCTGACTTTATACCAAAAGTCCTATGAGCCCATCGACGTAATCCCGATTCATGGCCGAGATATACCTGAAGGTCCACTCCTCCTAATTCTGAAGACTCATTAGCTCCTAAAATGGCACTCCATTTCTTCTCATGATCGTAACCCGTCCCGATGTACTGAAGAGCTTCTTCTGCAAGATGGCCAAGTGGGGTTATGGCCGTGTCGTGAATTAGTCCCGCAGCCTGAATAATTAGCAAATCCGAATTTCGAATGCGAGTACGAAAACCAATCCGTGAAGCCAAGTATGCAACACCTATTGAATGCTCATATCGGCTGATATTCGCGATTCCCGGCATAACAACAGAATCGATGTTGGATAGCCTAATTCGACGCAAGCGTTGAACTAATGGACATCCTATAAGGTCACGTATCTCATCGCACAGTTCGATTTGACCGTAAAGTGCATCCATGATGCTTGTCGTATCTGAAGTCATGGCTTATTGATTCGCCCTTTCGATCATTAGGACGGTGAGGAATTGCGTTTACCATCAATTACTATATCGGCATAGGTACTCAACAACTCTGAGGCTTCGTCACTAACAATTGGCTCAATGAAAAAAGTAAGCATTCCTCCCCACATCCGCTCGGAAGGTAGCACATGCCTGATAAAGATATAGTACTGTTCAATAGATTCCAATGCGACTAATGCGTATGTCCCTTCGTAGATGACAAGAGTCGGCCGTCTAGACACATTCTTGGCCTTGTGCAGTTTCTTAAACTTGTTGAAGCCCTTGGCAGTAGCAGTATGCACTCCCGCATAAGACGGGCGCGACTTTACGTACAATACACCAAGCCTTTTCAGTTGTCGCGCTTTCTCTGAATGCACTGAGTCGGTAAATCCGAAATGAGGCGTATACCCATCGATTACAACAACTTGACCTAGTAGATCCGCGATCTGCGGCTTCATATCACTTTTATCCAGTGCTCTTTGAAGCTTTGTAACGAATTCAATAGGATGTCGAATACAGGTTGTGTACTGAACCCCCCACCCGAGGCTCAATACGTGTTTGGCTAGCGTTATGAGAGTCTCGTCTGATACAGATAGAGAGACTCGTTGATAAACGACGGATTTTGAGAACCCATCATCCTCAATCAGATCAGTCGGAGAAACCTGACCGTTGATGACACCATCGCTTAATAACTTGGTCGTTGCTGCTTTGATTTCAGGAAAGAGACTCGGCGCGTCATATTCATAACTCGGCTTGGGCCGTATCTGTCGCCAGAGTCCTCGCATGGCCCGCACCACTCCTAGATTCTTTATCAAATTGTCATCGCGAAAATTAACGTGTCGATTGTGTACACGCCAAATACCGTAAGTAATATTCAGTGCTCCCGAAACCAACAGCACCTGAGCGCCAGTGGTGAGAATACGCGCAGTTGACGTGTGACTTGGCTCGATAAACTGAGCGATCATTAACAGGACTGAAGAGACGAAGACCCAAAAGGCGGTTGAGTATAGTGAGTTTGTTAAGTATGGCGTCTTGCGTTCTCGTGCTGCCAGTGCGTAGAACCCTACGACAAAGGCAAGCAATGCCAACGCTTTTGTAAACAAGTCAGGTGTGGGGTATGTCATCGAAACTTGGGTCGTTAAAGTGTTGGGTCGCGATCATTTGTAAACTTGCTTGGTCGATATTAGTCATTGCGTTTGCTAAGTCCTTGGCCCACTCATCAACTTCTTTATGCAAACTATCACCGGTCAATCCAGGATCAATGATCTGGCGCACGCATTTTTGCTCAAGGGCTTCGTCTGAAAGGTCATTTGATCGAAGTTCCCGAAGTGCATCTTCTTTGCGAACTATGTCTGTGACAGGAAGCAAGAGACTGAAGCCGTGAGCGGTTAAAACTTCATTTAGTTTCATGATGGCGTATGGAGTTTGTTCTGCCCAACCTGATTGATAGCCAGAGTATCCGAGGGCGATGTGATTAGCCTGGAATTTATTCGCCACCGTTATTCCCGCCACGATGTAAGCTTGGTGGCAAGTCAAGCATGTCTGTGCACCACCGTCGCGATGTGGTTCCTCCTGAAAACTCACATGCACCCAACAAGTGTTTGCAGGTAGAAGCAGACGTAGTTCGGACAACCTGCGCGATACACGTGCGAGTCCCTTCATGCCAGCACTCGTTACCGTCACCAATACGAGCCTGTCCCAAGCGCGAGAGAGGCGGATCGCCGCCAGGGTAGAATCCCGTCCACCTGAAAACATTATTATGCAGGTTCGCTCTGACATCTCAACAGCATTAGCCTTAAAACAAAATCAAAACAATCCAGGTAATAAAGCAGAATTACGCAGCTAGCGCAATGAGTGGCCGTTTGACCGCCGGACAATAAACTGGTTTATGTGGTCCTCGATTACTATTCTTTGGCGGATTCTATGGCCTTAGCTTCGGTATGTAATGCCTCACGGAATCGGTTAACAACTTCGGCGAGAGTATCTATCTTGGCGAGACTTTCTTCTCTTTCCTTGGGATTGATCAGCGAGAATTCTAGTTCAATAGCATGGTGGCAATCTGCAAGAATCAGCGCATAATCACCAGCCTTATTCGTGCCACCCTCACTTGATTCAGCTATGGCGCAGATGTAGGAGTTTTTGCCCGTAGTTGGTGGATGCAGGAAGACTCTTTCACAGTAGGCTAACTGACGCATGTTCTGTATCTGGTTGTTCCCCGGCAGGCAGCTACTCACTCAAGGGACAGTTCATCGTCAGCCAACACACACAGGCTGACACCACCAAGCCTCGCATAAGCCAACGCCAACATTAAAGAAGGCTGGCGCTCGCCGCGCTCGAATTGCGAAATCTCAGACGGGTACAAAAGGGATTGCTCATAGTTCAGTGCTCTCACTATTGCGGTCTGACTCAGCCCGGCTTTAAGTCTGATCTGTTTGAGTTTCTTTGATAAATTTTTTGGCGGCATCTTTACGATTTAAAATACGGGGCGTCGTATGTCCCCTCACTAAAAGACAACGACGCCCCTTAACCCACACTTGACCTCAAGAGCCAGGGTGGGATGTCAAGAAGTAGGGACCGACCGTGGTTCTGGGCGGTCGGGAAGCGTCGGCCCCTGTCGCCACGCCCTCTCACAACCGTGGCGAGTCCAAAAGCCAGAGCCACCTGCAAACCCCCTCTTATGCAAGTGGCTCTGCGTTCTGAAAGATGCGCGGCCTTGTCGCATCTTCCAGTGCCGCTATTTGTCAAACTTAATCGGGCCAACAGCCATAGGAGATCCTTGTCGTTACTGTTGACCCCTCGGGAGAATTGTTTTGCCGAAAGCCACTCGCGACCGTGCGCGTTTACGTGTTGCCCACGTTCGCGAGTGGCCCCCTGCTCGCCCCATCCCTTGGAGAATTACGGCGCCACGCGGGAGCTTGTAAAAATTCCGTTAACGCTGCCCCCCGCAGAGCCATTCGCGACTGGCATTTTGCGCGGCCCAACATCGCGAATGGCTCCGCTACGGTGAAAGACCCGTCCCTCCCACAGGTCAGATCTTTCACTGCGAGTTTTCAACGTTCTCAATTTTCTTGCTCATTCTCGCCAACTAAACGATTAATGGTCTCAACGATTGATCCAATATCTTGCGGCTTCCGCAGAAAGGCATCTGCTCCGGCTTCGCGAGCTTCAAATTCGTTTGATGTCCCTGACATCATTATGATTCGAAGATCCTGACGGTGAACCATGCTGCGCGCTTGCTGTACCAATTCCAACCCATTTACCCCAGGTAATTCATAGTCAACCAAAAGCACGTCATAATCCGTATCGCTAGTGAGTGCTTTAAGCGCAGTTGGCCCATCGATGCAGTGCTCCACTTCCCATCCTTCATGTTCCGAGATTTCCTGTACTAACCCCGCGATTGTTGGATCATCTTCGACGTGCAAAACCCTGAGTGGTTGCGCGGTCTTATCTGTTGCTTGATCGAGATCCGAAATAGCATCAGCATCCACACCACTCTCTTGTCCGGACGCAATAATTTCGGCCAGAACATGGCGTAGGTTCTTGTGCCGATTTTTGAGAATCTTGTGCAGTCTTTGATGAGTCAACCCAAGCAAGCGCGCCGCTTGCGAAATTACGCCGCCTGCATCTTCGAGTGCCCTGCGAATCTGGCGGGCTTCGTACCGATGCACTGATCTGTCATACGAGTAGTTGGTCCAGTTGGAATGAACGCTTCGAACCAAAGAAAGCACGTAAAACGCGCAGTCCAAAAGCCGCTCGCGTATGGCTGGATTAGAATTATCTTTGAGACGTTCTCTGGCCCGTTCGATAATGCTGCTTACTTCGTCATCAGAGAGTTGCTGGCCCATCTGTTCAATCAGCGCGATTGCCGCCAATCCTGCGCTCTCGAGATCGCCTGCCTGCTCGGAAACCTGAACTCCCCGCTCAAAGGTTGCTTTGGCTTCGTCGTTCTCATTCAGGTGTGACAAAGTGATTCCATGTGTGATTAGCGCGTCTGTCAGCAGCGAGGGTTCGTCTCCGCTTGCCAGCATTGTTACCGCTCTGCGAGCCGACCTTTCGGCTTTAGCAAAGGCAGCTTCCGCGAGCCACGCACGTGCCCGAGTTTCTTCTACTTGAGCCAGATGGACATTATCGTTAAGAGTTGTGAAAAGAGCTTGAGCGCGATCTAAGTGCTCGTGTGCATCAGCAACCCTATTAACCTTCAAATAAAGAAGGGCCAAATTGTTTTCGACACAAGCCTGATAGCGAGTGTTATTTCCCTGCTCAAAGTGAACACTAGCAGCCGTGTATTCGATCACGGCGTGATCCATGTACTCAGTAGAATTCTCGCTTTCACTGAGTCGCCTTAGCACGTTAGCAAATTCATTGTGAAAGCTTCCTATCAGCGTGTGATTCGCGCTTCCCTCAAATAGCGGCGCTGCCTTAGTCAGACCCTTCAGTGCATTACTCAATCGACCGTCTAACTTCTCGACAATCGCGCTTCGCAGCACAGCACGGCGGTATAGATCGCCATCTTCCTCATCAAGCCGAGACACCGCTTCGGACAGCATCACTCTCGCGTTGTCTAGCTGCCCTTCACGCGCATAGCAGACTGCAATCTCCGTCTTTGCTTCGGCTACCTTTTTGGCGTTATTGAGGGATTCAAAGACTGCCATGCCTTCACTAATCAAATCCTTCGCCATTCCCTGCGAGCTGCCGATTTGTTTGGTGCTCCCAATATGTCCTGTGAGCGCACCGGCTCTTAGCAGCACGTCCGCGGCCGAGAATTGATCAAGTCCCTCCAAATTGGGTCTTTCACCGACTCTTTGCCACAGTTCCCCCATAGCCTCACGCGCCGCTTCAAAGTTGCGTGCTTCTTCCAATAGTTTCGCCAGTTCACAACGCAAATGCGCCCGCTTGTTCGCTGAAACTTCGGGATTGAGGATCTGGTGAAGAAGGTCTTTGGTGAGATTCACTAGTGAGATACCTTTCGCGTAATTAACTCCATTCTGAGAGTAATGAAAGCGCGATGCTAAGATTCCACCCTCAAGATCTAACCGGGGACGGCTTGTCCGGGGATGGCCTCTCGCTATTCCTTACAAACCATCCACCTACTTCAGGAGAACACTCATGAAACACTTACAAAAACTCTGCGCAGCAGTGGCGTTGCTCGTCGTTCTGTCTTTCTCGGCGCGGGCTGGAGAAATCACGACGTGGGGAGTGGCACCGCCACCGCCGCCACCGCCCGCCTCAGCGATGGCTACTGAGTCGGGTCACATCGGCACCGACGCGACTGACAACGGCACGCAAAGCGCAGTTGGATCGGAACCCTTACTCACTGAACTCACTTTGAGTCTCTTGCAATTGCTCTCAGTGTTCTAGGTTCCGTTCGGCCCAAAACTGCAAACATCTTTGCCGCCATGTTGCACCCGGCACCAGCGGCCAAGTATGGGTGTGTTCAGCGAAATGCCCTTGGGAGGCGGGCGAGAAACTGAGCGGCCTGAGAGTAAACTTCTTATTGAAACGATTGCAATAGACGCGTCAAAAAAATATTTGCAAAACCCTCGTAAATCACGCGGTTTTTTTAAGGTGCAACTTTGGTTGCAGATTTGAAAGCACTAACTCGCTAAAACGGGCGGCAAGACTCCCGACAAATCAGTTATCCCTGTGCGCTCCATCGTAAACGATACCCCATCCGTACAACTCCACTGCCTTACGTGCGCCAGTTTTTGGGCCTGACTGCAAGGGCGAACTTCGCTCGAACATTCAACCCGAAAAGGAGCACGCGAAATGGAGAATCAATCACCCGCAATCCCGAAGTGGTCCGCCCTACTTATCGAAGCTGTCACCAAGCCAGGTCTGATTATGAAAGCTTATAGCGCCTTTCATGCGTACTCGATAGGGAATCAAATCCTCGCGCTTGTGCAGTGTCAGATGCGCGGATTACAGCCCGGTCCAATTAACACTTTTCCGAAGTGGAAAGACTTAGGCCGTTTCGTCAAACGTGGCGAACGGGCACTAACTTTGTGCATGCCGATTACGTGCAAGCGCCGCGAGGAAGATTCAGACGAAGAACACACTTTTACCAGCTTTGTTTATAAAGCCCGCTGGTTTGTTTTGGGGCAGACTGACGGACAGGAACTTGAACCGATTACGGTCCCTGAGTGGAACGCAGAAAGAGCCATTGCCGCGCTGAGTATTGAGCGCATTCCGTTCGATCACACGGATGGAAATGTTCAAGGCTTTGCGCGCAAACGTCAGGTCGCAATCAACCCGCTTGCGCAACTGCCATACAAGACACTTTTTCACGAGCTCGGTCACGTACTCTTAGGCCATACCACCGAGGCAGATTTCGCCGATGCTGAGACGACGCCGCGCAGTCTGCGTGAGGTCGAAGCGGAATCCGTGGCGCTTCTTTGTTGTGAATCTTTGGGCCTTGAGGGAGCCACTTTTTGTCGCGGGTATATTCAAAATTGGATCAGCCGTGGGAATGTTTTTGACGCGGATGTGATACCTGAAAAGAGCGCCCAAAAGATCTTCCGTGCTGCCGATCAAATCATCCGTGCGGGACGCCCCGAAATCCATCCAGTCACCGAATAACCGACCCTGAGAAGGAACCGCGCCAGCCGGGTGCAATGCACTCGGCTGGCGCTTTTTTTTGCCCCGGTTCGCAACTGCGCCGCAAGCGCAGTTGCGTAGATGTTCTTGACCGTCAATCCGACCAAAAAACGAGCAGCTTTCAGCAAAGTCTCTCCAACCCTTATTTCTCGGACGGGGCTGGCATGATAAGAATCCGACGCTGATCGTCTGATATTACAGCTCCTACATTTGCGCCGCTCTTCGTTTTATAAAGGTAGAGCGGGTGCCCTTCCAGTTTTCCGATGCCTATAAATCCATTGGTGAAGTCGGTCGGAGTTTCGACCGCCAGTTTAACTGCGTAAGCGGTTAGAAATTTATTGACATCGGGCATTCCCGCAGGGTCTTCGCGGTGTACGTTTTCTGCTGCAACTACGACTGATGACGGGATGAAGATAAGTCTGATTGAAAGCCCGTTATTAGTATCTTCGACGCCGTATACATTGTTTCCGAGATCGTAAGCCTGAACACCGCCAATGTCTTTTAGTTGCATTCCGACTCTTGGAAACGACCATTTAACCTCCTTGAGTTCCAATTTTGGATTTTGTGCAGGGAAGCTACCAGGCAACGCTAACAGGAAAAGAAATGCGACGAGACGTACTCGAAGGGCCTGCATAACAAACTCCTTTTAATGGGTAGGAGCGCGCATCTTTCGTAATGTGTGTCGCCCGGCTAATGGCAGTGGTGGGGCGAAGTTGAAACAAGCCATTGTAGGGGCGATTTCGCTCTACCCACAAGCCAGTCATGAGAACTGATCCGGCTGCGCGGCTTTAGGGCTGGAATATAATTACGACCGGCGCATGAGCGCGGGCGATACTGTAGATAACTCGAAACTCGCTGCGCCCGGCAGCGAGATTCTCCCCGTCTAATTCTCACAACCATTGCTTGCCAACCTTGCCTCACGCCTCGAAGATTCCATAGTCCAAACAAAAAAATAAAAAGGTGCTGCGCACCTGAATGAATTAGACACGACACCCCCGCTTCGGGGCTGTCGCGTCTACGTTCGTGACGCTCCGTGTCTGCGTTTGTCTACGTCAATCGCTCGAACCATTTACGCGTTTATGACGTTTCACGGTAGACGAAAAATATTTTCGCCACTGCGAGGACAGTCAAACCATGAACGATGCAAAGAACGATGCAAAGAGAAATAAGATCATCACCTTTCGAGTCACTGACGAGGAATACACGAAGATCCAAGATGCAGCTTTGACCCGAGGCACAGATCCCAATGACTGGTGCCGCGCTGCCGCTCTTAGCTGTTCCGTTTACAAGTTGACCATTAACGAACACGTGTTCTACGTCGAACTCGGACTCATGCGCTTTCTGCTTACGAATGCATTTGATCTGCTGATCGGTGAAGATTCAGACGTGGCCGAGGCCTGGTCCAAGTGCAAGAACCGAGCTGATAACCGAGCTGATGAACTCTTTACTGAGTTGATGGAACGGCGAAAGCGAGGTTAGAAATCACATCACGCTGACGCTCTTGCACACTCCAACCTCGTGCGCTGTAGCACCGAGCAACCCCGCGAAGTGAATAGCAATCTCACATCGGGCTAAAGACCCACTTGCTCTTTTCGCGCTGCGGTTTCCCCTTAGCTGCATTATCAGTCGGCAGCCCGCCCGCACAACTCTCCGCTGCGCGGAGAGTCCTCCACATTCGTTTCGGCCCTGCGGGTGTGCTGGTCAGGCACCCAGCCGACTGTAGTTGTCGCTAAGGGAAAAATCTCTAATTGTCGCGTGTCACGCGCCCCGATTACTCAAAAAGTTGTCAGGAATCCTTGCGCTGCGCAAGAAACCCTTACACTTTTCGACGATCACTCACTGGTCCAACAATACGCTGTTTGACTAACAACTATTGAAGTTCAAAGGGTTCGTGAACTTCCAAGAAACCAGTCAAGCTTTTGGCATAACTCTTGTTTCTATCACAGCAGCAGAAAGTCGCCGCTTAGTCAGCCGCATCGACGTTTTTTGAATCAAACGAGCGCCAATAGTCCAATGTTGGACCAACATTCCGGCGCTCGATCACGAAAAATCGGAGTTCTGATCTTTTCGAAACTAACTCCGATCGAGACCACGCGAGTGTTTAGTTTGCCCCTCTGATTCCCACCCTCGCGTCACGAAAAAACGAATAACGGAAAACCAAATTCGCCCGCCCGAGGGTGACAAGAAAGAAGTGTCTCTTGAGAAATCCGATCACCGTTTAGCACCTGAAACGATCGCGATTACGAGACAAAAAGGTAAACCCAAAAAGCGACGCCGACGAGCGCGCTTATGACGTTAGGAGTTTGAATTTATGTTGACCATTAGTAAAGCAATTTCCGCAGGACAAGCACTCGACTATTACAAACAGGAGTTCACCAATTCGAAAGAGAATTACTACAGCGAATCCGGCGAAGTTAAGGGCCAGTGGTGCGGCACCCTGGCCGAAGAATGGAACCTGAAAGGCGAGGTATCCAGTGAGCAATACGAGCGCTTAGTTGTGGGTCAAGATCCGCATACTGGCGAGCAACTTATTCGCTTAGTTTCAGCCCGAGAAACCGTTGACGAGGACGGGAAGAAATCGATCACCAGCACGCATCGCGCCGGTTGGGACTTGACCTTCAGCGCACCTAAATCGGAGTCCTTAGCCGCGCTTGTCGGGAAGGATGAACGCGTCATAGAAGCGCACATCGGGAGCCTCAACGTAGCCCTGAAAGAGGTCGAAAAATATCTGCAAGCGCGGGGCGGCGGCGACAACCCAAACATCACCACGGGCAAGATGATCGCCGTCCAATTTTTGCACACATCCTCACGTCCTGATCGTGAAACCGGGTACGCCGCGCCACAGCTTCACAGCCACGTTGTGATCATCAACATGACCCAAACCGAGGACGGAAAAGTGCGCTCCGTGGACCCGGAAACGTTGTACAAAAGCCAGAAATTTGGTTCCGCGATTTACCGCGCTGATTTCGCCGACAGGCTGCAAGCACTTGGTTATGAAATTCAAGTTGATCCACGCACCGGCGCACCGGAGATCAAAGGCTTCACAGAAGAATACTTGCAGGACAGTAGCCCACGCCGCAAAGAAGTCCTAAAGGAAAAAGAAAAGATGAAAGAGCGCATGGAGCGCGAAGGAAAAACGGTCTCGGACAACGCGAGATTGCAGCAAGCCGCCGCCCGTGTTAATCGCCGAAGCAAAAAGTTCGATCACGATTTAATGCGCACACGCGCCCTCGAAATGGACGTAAGGCACGGCTACCAAGCTCAACGTATTGTAGCGGAAGCACGAGAGAGAATGCCGCTCCGCTTGTCACAAAACGAGATTGAAAAACGCGCTCAGGAAGCAGTGACTTTTGCTCGCGAGAAAGTCATGGAAAAAGAAGCCGTGGCAGACATGCGCGACGTCTGGATTCATGCGCTACGCCGCAATCTCGGATTTACAAACTACGCCGCCGTTGCCGCCGAAATCCAACGCCGACAGGAAAGTGGCGAGTTCAAAAACATCAACCTCCCGAAACAGCAACCCCAAACTACAACAGAGCGCATGTTGGCGATGGAAAAACAAAATATTCAGACCATGCTCGACGGTAAAGAGAACTGTCCGGCAATGGTCGAAGCAGAGCGCGTCAATGAGGTTGTGACTGCTACAGCCAAGCGCCAGCAGCGCAGGCTAAACGCTCATCAGAAGTCGGCCATTGAACAGATTCTTTCCAGCAGAGATCAGGTTATTGGCTTGCAAGGTGGCGCGGGAACGGGCAAGACAACGGCGCTTTCCGTACTGCGCGAAGCCGCCGAAAAAGAAGGGTATCAGGTACGCGGTTTCGCCCCCTCCGCTCGCGCCGCGCAGCAGCTTGGCGAAAGCGGTATCGAGAGCGAAACCATCCAGTTGTTTTTGCGCCGGCGAAAGCCGCGCGCTACCACCAGCCGCCTTTTCGTGTTGGATGAAAGTTCCCTCGCCAGCACTAAACACGTCCACAAGTTATTCGCCCGCCTCGAACCCGAAGATAAGGTGCTTTTAGTCGGCGACGTGCGGCAGCATCAAGCCGTCGAAGCAGGGAGTCCGTTTGAGCAGCTCCAACAGCACGGCATGAGCACTGCGGCCCTCACTGAGAACGTCAGACAGCGCGATGAAGACTTAAAGAAAGACGTTGAGGAATTAGCAGTCCGAAACACGCCCGAGGCAGTGGCCGCACTGGTCAGCCGAGGGAAGGTGATCGAGATCGCGGACGAGGGCAAACGCTTCGCAGCCATAGCCCAGGACTACGCCAAGAAGCCCACCGGCACGCTCGTTATTTCACCCGCCAATCGCGAACGTGCCGAACTCAATTCGCTTATCCATCGAGAGCTACAACACGAGGGAATCGTAAGCAGTAACGATCAGCAAACGATGGTCTATGTCGCTCGTTCGGATATGACCGGACCCGAGCGTACCTTCGCCAATTCCTACAGGCCCAACGAGGACATAATCCGCTACAACAGCGCCAGCAAAAAGTTGAAGGTCAAGGCAGGCGAGTACGCCAGAGTATTAGATACTAACCACGAGACGAACAAAATAACTGTCCGCTTTTTTAATGGCCGCGAACTCACTTATAACCCGACGCGGCTTTCCGGCGTGAGCGTTTACTACGAAGCAGAGCGCGCCTTCGCCGAAGGCGATCGCCTTCAAATTCGCGCTCCGTTTAGAGCGAAACGGATCGCTAACGGCGAGCTTGGAACGATCACCAAAATTGAACCCGACCGAATACGCCTAGCGATGGATAGCGGGCGCGAGGTTAGCGTTGAGCTTCGCAAGTTTCGCCACCTCGATTACGGCTACGCTGTTACCAGCCATTCCGCTCAGGGACTAACTTTTGATCGCGTTCTGATCAATGCTGACACGCAGGAATCCGTGCGTCTACTCAATGACCGCATGGCCTACGTTGCCATTTCCAGAGCCAGGTACGACGCTCTGATCTATACCGACTCGACGCAGAACTTATCCGATGCGTTCAATCGCGAATTAAACAAAATAACGGCTCTTGAAGCGATACAAAACCACGAACGCGAGGTTAAAAAACACCACGACAAGTTGACTAAAGATCATCCCGACTCACAGCAACAAATATCTACCGAGCACAACTTGGACCAAGACCACACCCACATTGAGCCGATACAACCAGCCGAGGACAACTCTGAAATCATAATGGTTAAGTTAGAACGCGGGCGGAGGCCTCCAATCAGAATCGTTCGCGTAAAACCAAAAGGGGATATGTCTGAAATCATAACCCGTAAGGTAGAACTCGGACCGAGGCCTCCAATCAGAATCGTTCGCGTAAAACCCGGCGAGAAGTCTGGAATATCCGATGAGCTAACACGCCCTGGGCTTCCATTCGAATACTTTGAGACACGACGCGTTCGGTCTCGAACTCCACACGTTGAGCCACCACGCGATCAGTCTCAAACGCCACACGTTGAACCACCACACGATCAGTCTCGAACTCCACACGTTGAGCCGCCACGCGATCAGTCTCAAACGCCACACGTTGAGCCACCACGCGATCAGTCTCAAATCCAATCCGTTGAAGTACCCCGCCGGGATAAAACGGAGAAGGTGAACACGCAGGACGCACAGACTCCGAGCCGAACAGCGGACCAACGAGCCGCGCATACGATTCCAACGGAGAAGGCAAACACACATGCGACTCCAACCGAACGGGCCAATACACAAGCCGAGCCTTCGAAAGAAATTGAAAACTTAGATCTCGGCGACTTACTACATTAGAAAATTCTTTACCCGACGAGGTTTTAGCAATGACTACACACTACGATTCAGCGACAGCAGCCAAGCGGCCACAGCTTCTTAAAGTGTCCGATGTTGCTCAACTACTGAATGTCAAACCACGAACGATCTACGAGATGGTTGCGCAGGATCGCATCCCTTACCGTAAGCCGCCCGGCTCTAACATTCTCCGCTTTGATCTCGAAGAAATCTTGGAGTGGACGCGGCGAAAATAATTAATGACTTGCAGGATCGATGCTGCTACCATCCGCCGCGTTCTCTTGGTGGCTGCAACCCTATAGGAGAACAGAATGTCTGTTTACAAACGTGGAAAAGGCACGCACTGGCATTACTACTTCCGAGTGCGTGGCGTCCGTTACCGAGGCTCAATTCCCGAGGCAACGACGAAGCAAAAAGCAGAACAAGCGGAGAGCAAGATCAAGCAGGAGATCTTCGAGGGAAAGTTTGGCAAGGTAGAGGCCGGAACAATGAAGTTGACAGACTTTATTGACGACATTTACATGCCGTGGGCCAAGTCTAATAAACGATCTTGGCGCAATGACCACTACAACTCGATCATCTTGAAAGAGTTCTTTGGTAACAAAGAGCTACGAGCAATCCAGCCTCTTGAGATTGAGAGATTCAAGACCAAGCGACTGGCGACCAAAACGAAGCATGACACGGAGCGCGCACCAGCATCGGTTAATCGCGAGTTCGAGCTTCTGTCGCGTATCTTCACTTTAGCGATTGATGTAGGGAAGGCCGACTCTAATCCATGTTCCCGTGTGCAAAAGTTCGAGCTGGATAATGAGCGGTATCGGTATCTCGATGCTTCTGAGGAAACGGCTTTGATGTCGGCGCTAGTCAGTAGGCGAGCGCATCTTCACCCAATGGTAATCATTGCTTTAGGACTTGGTTTAAGGAAGCGCGAGCAGTTGAATTTGAGGCGCGACCAGATCGACTTTTTCCGCAGTGTGGTGATTGCCAGCAAGACGAAGGGAAAGCGCAATCGCGAGATCCCAATGGACGTATTGGACGAGCGGGTAAAACCCATTCTAATGTCACTCTGTGGCTCGAAGAAGGCTGACGAGTTTGTATTCGTCAACTCAAAAACTAAGAAGCCTTACACCGACATTAAGAAGGCGTTTGCCAGCGCGTGCCAGAAAGCGGGCGTTCACGATCTCGAATGGCACGACTTACGAGCCACGTTTTGCACTCGCCTGGCATTAGCTGGTTACGATGCTTTTACGATCAAGGCGATCATGGGGCACAGAGATATGAAAACCACGGAGCGATACATTCGCGCAAATCGGTTGACCCAAGAAGTGGTTTTTCAACGTGTCCACAAATTGGCCACAAAACAAGAACGGCCACCTTTTCAGGTAGCCGTAAGTAGTTGATTCTAATGGTCGGGGCGAGAGGATTCGAACCTCCGACCTCACGGTCCCGAACCGTGCGCTCTACCAGGCTGAGCCACGCCCCGACGATGATGGATGATAGGGAAGCAACCTCAAGGTGTCAAATTTGCCCTAGCCCGGACTCACGGTTGATTCGTCGAGGAGTTGGTTAATTGGGTCGAGGTCGAGCTTGAGGGGGGAGTCGCGCAGGGGGATTCGCTCGATGAAGAGTTTGCCGGTGGGCTTCAGGACGACGTCGCGTTTGCCCTTGGCGGTTGAGATGGTGAGGTGGATAGGATCGACGAAGACGTTCCCGGGTTGTTTTTGAGTGAGAACCACGCGGAGCTCCTTCTTTCCAAGCCAGAACCACTTCAACTCGTACTGCGGATGGCCGCTGTCGTAGACCCAACGTGTGAAAAAACCTCGTAGATCTTTGCCAGAGGCTTTCTCGAGCGATGCGCGCAAGTCCTCTGTGCTCGCGACGGAATTCTTGTGCGACTCGTAGTACGCGCGGATGCCGCGGAAGAAAACGTCGTCGCCCAGATTCGAACGCAGCATGTGCAGCACCCACGCGCCCTTCTGATAGTTGTTCGGGTTCAGAAGGTCCATGAGATTCTCCGTGTCGCGATCGAAAATCGGCACACTCTTCTTCTGCTCGTACGCAAACACACTCGCCGACGCATCGCGCATGTAACGCTGAAACGCCTCTTCGCTCTCGTAACGCTGCACAAACATTCCCGCAAAGTAAGTCGCAAAGCCCTCACTCAGCCAGAGATCGGACCACGTCGACTCCGTCACTGAATCGCCAAACCACTGGTGCGCGATCTCGTGCGCGATCAGCGTGACGTTGCCAAAAGGAACGCCGTAGGTCTTGCTCATGCCAACCGTCGAGTTGCGGTTGAACAGAGAGCTCGTGAACACGATGGCGCCCGAGTTTTCCATGCCGCCATAACGCGTCGCACCGACAATCAACGCGAGCTTCTCGTACGGATATGGCGCGACCTTTTCACCGAAGAACTCGACTGATGGTATCGCTGGCGAGAATCCTTTCTGCGCCAGCTCCCCCTCAGATAACGGCACGTAGTAGGAAAGCGGCGTTGGCGCGCGCTGCGCAGACTCGGCTTTCGCAAACTGGCCCACACCGATGATCATGCAGTACGGCGGAATCGGCACGCCTTCCGAGTAGGTCCAGGTGCGCTGGCCGCTCGCGGTTGTTTCGACGTGGTCCAACCGGCCATTCGCAACCACTTCCTGACCGGCAGGCGCGGTGATGTTGAATGTGACCGTTGCTTTCGCTGACGGATGGTCCAGCACCGGGATCCAGTGATGAACGCGGTCGGGCCAGTTGTCGCCGATCGCGGCGGGCTTGCCGTCTTTGTCGTTGGTGAGAATCAAACCGTCTTTCGGTTTGCCGTGATAGAAGATTTCGATGATGTAAGCAGCGCCCGGGCTGGCGGCCTGGGGAAGTTCAAAATGGAGCTTGCCGTCTTTTCGGACGAATGTGGACGAATTCCCGTTCAGAGTGACTCGATCGACGGTCAGGTCTCCAAAGTCGACATCGATCTCGCGCGTTGGTTTGAGGATAGTTAAATAGATGCGCGCGCTCGCGGAGGCGATCTCGGAGAGTTGATCGTTGAGCGTGATGTTAACGAGGTAGTGTGTCGGACGCCACGTGTCGATTAGACGTTCGACACGGGAGGCGAGGATTGTGGAAGGGAGGAGGGCTAAGAAAAGAGTTACTCGCGCAAAGGCGCAAAGGCGCAAAGGAAGACGCAAAGAGACACCTCGAAGTTAACGGATTCCGAGCATCAAGAGTGCTGAGCGATCTGAGACTGCGCGATCGCTGTTGAGCCACCCGTTGTATGCGACGAGCTCGTCGTTCGTGACGGGACGGTTGCCGAGTCGCGCAGTTGGTGTGCGCTCGAAGGCGCGATTCGTGAGCGCCATATGTGGTTGACGTACGGGCAAGGGCGCGACTCCGGCCAACGCGCGCTCTGCTGATTCGACGTCAGGGAAGAAGTCGTTGTAGGCCAGCAGGTGCCAGACTGTTTCCGCGCCTTCGCCTTCGACGGCGAGCACACGCAGCAGTCCGAAAGCGCTTTCTAGTTGAAAAATTAGATCGTCGCCTGGCGCAAGAGTGTTCATAGTTCTGAAAATGCTTCGAGAACTTTATCAGCCATGTGCGCCGCTGTGTAGTGCTCGCGCACGCCGCGAAAGCCGTTTGCGCTCAGATCCGCTGCGAGATCTCGGTCGCGCGCAATCTGGAGAATGCCGCTGGCGAGACTCTGTGGATCGTCCGGTTGGACCAGGAGACCGCCGCCTGTCCTTTCTATTATCTCTGTGAACGAGCCGCGACGTGGTTGGACCAGCGGCACACCGCAGGCCATCGCCTCGAGCAGTGAAACGCCTTTTGGCTCATCGTACGTGGCCGGCATCGACATCATGTCGAGACCACGCAGGAACGAGATCTTATCGGGGCGTTCCAAAACACCGCGATAGTGAAACTCATTGCCCAGACCCACATCGTGCAAGCGCTTCTGGATGGCTTCGAGATAGGGGTTGGACTCTGGAGCGATGTAGCCTGCTGCTTCCAGGCGCGCTTCCGGTAGCTCTCCTGATTGTCGGGCGATTTGGTAGGCTTCGGCGAGGACGTGCAATCCCTTCTCAGGTGCGATGCGCCCGAAGAAGCCGACAGTGAATGGACCACTGCGATCAGCGTATCGTAATTCAAATCCTTCGGGGTTGATGCCGATCGGGACGACGCGGATCTTCTCGCGCGGAATGCCGAGATAACCGGGCATGAAGTCGGCGTAATAGTCTGACACGGATAAAAAAAGCTCGATGTGCGGCAGATGATCGCGGATCAGCTCCAGTGATTGCGTGCGGTACGGTTCCTGAAGATTGTCGAGAAAGAGATCTTCACCTTGAAGCGTGCAGAGAATCGGCGCGTTCAAAGCTTGTTTGATTGGCTGAGCGAGGCCGAGCAGCAACGTGTAGGGAAGACTGACGACGTCGGGCGGCGCTTCGTCTTTAACCCAGTCGATGAACTTGTCGATCTCCTTGCGCTGAAATCCGCCTTCGCCTTTCAGCACTGAGACAGTCATCTCGCCCAGCATCTTCGGATTAGTCGAAAGCGATCGACGTGTCGCGAGGTTCAAGGCTGTCTTCGAGTCCCATAGACGATCGAGCCAGCGAGGTGTTTTGCGAAATAGGGGAACATATTGTTCCAGGTAAGCGCTAATACCACCCAGAACAACGTGATCGTTGCTGACGTTCGGTTCGTCGGTAAGCGTCGGTGTGTAGACCGGCAGGAGCAGAACGTCGTGACCACGCTTCATCAGCTCAGTGGCCATGGCGTTGTCGCGCAGGCAGCTTCCGCAATACATCCTGCCCGCTCCACCCGTGAGATAAAGGATCCTCAACTCAAGTCCTCACACAGCGACCGCCTGCTGGAATGCACGACGCGCGTAAAGGTGATCAAAGAGATTGCCTTCGTGCGGCTGGTCCCAACTGATCTGATTGGTCGGGAGCGCACCGATGTTGAGACGATCAATACGCGATGAGGCGACGAGCTTTTGAATCAGTTTCGGATCTTTGGTGATTGCGGTGACGACGAGCGTTGGGCCAAGCAATGAAGTGAGCTCCTGCTGATCAACTTTTAAAACGCTGGCGAATGGGAAGAGAAACTCCTTCATCGCGAGCGGATGATCGTGTTCGGAGAGAATCACTGTTGGCAGCAGGTACGAGCAATTGTTCCACTGGACGAGGCGTTCGCCGTCGCGATAAGACGCGGTGACGTCACGCGCGCCCGGCTCGCTTAATCCCTGTTCGATGATTGCATTGATGCGTGCCGCGACTTGCGGATCGACGAACGGTGCAAGCTGCGCGTTTTCATCGTCTGCTGCGCGTGGGACGATCTGGGCCAGACGTTTTGCGAGTGCTTCGCTGATCTCTTCGGCGTGCGCGGGTGCCCAGACTGCTGAAGCATTAACGCACGAACGTCCGCCGTTGTCAGCAATCGATGCGACGATGACGTCGAGATACTGTTCCCAGTCGTCAACGCAGTCTTTGCCGATGATGATCTTGCTGTAGCCTGGGCCGTGTATCTCAACGCGCGGATCGTTGGCCCACATGCCGGTCGTGGATGAGTCGCCGAATAATAGCGAACGACCGCAGCTTCGCAGGATCTCTGCCGCGCCGGCGTGATCAGTTGGATAGAAGCTGAAGGCTTCGGGCGGCGCACCGGCTTTGATTAACGACTGGATGATGCGATAGGGCGTCCACGGTTCGGCGCTGCCGGGTTTGAGCACCAGTGGAATCCGTAATGGAAAGGCAGGAATCCAGAGCGAGTGCACGCCGGGTGAGTTGTTTGGTAGAACGGCAGCTAATGATTGCGTGCGTGGGAAGAAACTCAGTGCGTGGCCGTCGAGTTCGCCAAAGCCACGATCGAGTAGATCCCAATCGAGATTGCGTGTGAGACCGTTGAGAACAGATTCCATGTTCGCAAACATGCTTTTGATTTTTTGCATGTTGCGACGCGCGAGCACGTATGGGAGACCGGTCGTCGCGGAGACTTGATGCACGTAGTCTTCGGATGACTGGGTTGAGTCGCCGAGGGGGAGTTGATCGTCGGTGAAATAATTAGCTGCGCGTGAGCAGATGTCGACGAGGTCGCGTGTGGAGAAGTGGGAGAGAGCGTCTGTGGCGATGTTCTGTTGAGAGAGGTCGCGGCGGATCAGTCCTGCGTTGGCCTGGCTTACTTCGACGAAGAGCTCGCGTGTTTGATGATGCGGGACGCGCGAGATGTCGAGGCTTTTGTATTGATTGCCGTGGCGCAGGATTGGAAGGTGAATCATAGACAGGATTACAGGATTCGCAAGATTAACAAGATCTTAGTAAACGCCTTCGACGACGGTGCTTTGGAAACGAGAGAAGGGACGGACGTTGCGCACGCCGTCCCACGGATACTCATCACACGGTGGCTCACGTTCGGCTTCGTCGCGTTCCAAAAACCGCGGCATGAAGAATTCCTTCGTCAGCGTTGTTAAGCGAACGCGACCGGTTTTGCCGTATTCCACGACGCGATCGGGTTGATCGGGATCGACAACTTCCACCACCGCGCGCGGCAATGGCGGATAGTAAATGATCGCGTAGTTATCTTTCGGGTCGCGCGTCTTGTGAACCGCCAAACCCATCAACGTGTTGCCGTACGTCGGAGCGAAATAAGCGCCTTCGAGCAACTCCTCAACCGCGAAGCGATGAAACTGCGGCGTCATTTCCGTGCCGCCACAAAACACACCCGTGATACCCATCTTCTTCAGCGACACTTTCTCACACAGCGCTTCTAGCAGCTTCGGCGTCGTAAACAAACAACGAATACCGTCGTGCGCTTTTAATAACGTAAGTCCTTGCTCGACGACGTGCTGCTTGTACTGCTCAGCCATCTTCGGCTGGCCCATCTTGATCAGCTTGATGACCCAGCGCGGATCGAGATCGACGAGGAAACAGATCCCGCCACGATGCTGCGCCAGGTGCTCGACCGCCAAACGCAAACGACGCGGGCCGGTTGGTCCAAGCGAGAGCCAGTCAGCGCCGCGCGGGAAAAACTCTTCGGGCAGCGTGTCGCTGAACGCTTCGTAGTCGATACGAAAGTCGTCAATATTAATACGCGACTTTGGTACGCCCGTGCTGCCACCGGTTTCAAACGTGTAGACAGGCCGATCGGCGTAACCTTTCGGCACCCAGCGACGCACCGGACCACCACGCAGCCACTCGTCCTGAAAAAATCCGAAACGCGAAAGGTCGTCGTAGGTTTGAATCTCTTTACGCGGGTCCCACGAGAGGTTTTTGGCGTAGTCTAACCAGAAAGGACAGCCCGTTTCAGGATCGAAATGCCACGCAACAACTTCACGAACCCAGGCGTCCAGCTCGTCGGGTTTTTTAGCCACGGATAAGACGGATTTGTTTGTCACGATTTAAGGAATTGTTTTTTCGGTTTCTCTCATCAAGTCGGCGAAGCGTGGATCGAGACGAAGTTTCTGCAAGTGCGGATCGACGCGCACGAACGTGAAACCGACAGCATGCTCACGTTCAGCCTGTGCGAGCCAGCGAAATGCATTGTCGAGATCGCCAAGCCAAGTGTAGATGATTGCGATCTCATACGCCGTCACGAAGCTCTGCTGACGCTTAGCGATGATCTCGTTCAGGATCTGCCGCGCCTCATCCTTTTTGCCAATCGCGGCGAGCACGTGCGCGCGTTTCGCGTGCGTGGTCGGCGTGTCGCCGGCGAAGCTTCGCTCCTGTTCGAACGCGGCCATCGCTTCGTTGTGCATGCCTTTCAACTCGTACGCCCAACGAAGGATCGTGTGTGCCGCAACTGCGCCCGCATCGAGCTCCAGAGACTTGCGCGCCTGCGCTACTGCGTCGTCAAACTTGCCCGCCAGAAACAGTACGTTCGCGACCGCCGTTGCGATCACCGCAGATTGCGGCGAGATTTGTCGCGCACGCTCGATCTCTGCGTAAGCTTCATCGTGGCGTCCCATTGCTGACAGACTGTAAGCGTACCAGCGATGGGCCACCTGGTTGCCGGGCTTCAATTGAATCGCTTTGCGCAGTTCGCGTTCGGCGTCGATCCAATCGCGATCGTAGTGAAGCTTGACGAAACCGAGCGACGCATGCGCCTCAGCTAAACTCGGATCGGCCTCGACGGCACGCAGGGCGGACTCTTTCGCGCGCTCCCACGCGCCCTCCGGTGGCGGCTCGACGTACCAGTTCATCAACGCATAGCAGTCGGCAAGCTCCGCGTGCGCAATCGCAAACTCGGGATCTATCTCGACCGCACGCTCGAGACGCTCGATCGCCTGTCGCAAGCCTTCTGCTGTTCGGCGCGTCGAATAGTAACGTCCGGCGGTGTAGAGCTGGCGCGCCTCTTCGTTCTCGCCCGTCTGCGTGTCAGGCGCAGGCATCAGGATCGCCGTCGTGATCGGCGCGATGTGCGATGCGGACCTGCGTCGCTTCTCCCTGGCTGCGGCGGCGGTTTGTTTCTTGATCCTTCGATACAACGCCGGATGGCGCAAGTCGCGAAGAATTCCCTCGAAGATTGGATCGCCGCGCAACGGATCAAACTGCGGCTCGACACCTAACCACACGACCCACGCATCTCTGATCGCGTATGCATCCTGGAGCAATTCCAGGGCGCGCTCGCGTTCGCCGAGATGCAGGTGGATCAACGACAGTTGATAAGGCGAAACGTAGCCGTGAACCGAGAGTTGGGCGAGGCGGTCCAACGCCGCGTGCGCGTCTTTCTGCCTTCCCGCGGCTGCGTACGCGGCGCCGAGCGCTGCGATGTAGAACGTGCCGCCGCCTGAAAGATCTAAAGCCTTCTCGGCGGCTTTCACCGCGTCATCGAAGTCGCCCGTGTGCCGCAGTGTCCATGATTGCGTAACCAATCCGTAGGGAAACTCCGGTACCGCTTCGAGCATCGCCTTGTAAGTCGCAATCGATTCGTCAAAGCGACGCGCCTGGTAGTAAGACCACGCAACCGCCTGAAGCACGCTCGGCGAAACGGGATCGAGCTCGCGCGTGCGGAGGATCCGCTCGATCGCTTCATCGAAACGTCCTTCCATCAGCAAGTGGAAGGCGTACCAGTGATGAGCGGTGGCGTAGTTGTGATTGATCTCGATCGCGCGACGGTGCTGGCCTTCCGCGACGGCCCAATCGAAGTCGTGACAAACAGTCGCGAAGCCGAGCGCGCTGTATGCTTCGGCGGAAGTCGAATCGAGCTCCACAGCTTTCGCAGCGTTCTGTTTCGCGGCGGCTGACGTTTCTGCGAATGGGCGAATGCCGAAGACGCCGAGCCAGTTGTAATAATCGGCGATGCCTGTGTAAGCGAGCGCGTAATCCGGATCGAGCTTGATGGCTTTCTTGAAACTCTCGAGCGCCTTGGCGAGACCGACTTCGGTGTAAGAGCTCCAGTAATAACGGCCGCGCAGGTAAGCCTCGAAAGCTTCGGAGCTGTCAGTGCCGCGTTTTGATAACTGGCGCTTCTCATCGCCGGTGAGCTGCGGCAACAATGCTGACGCGACTTTCTCGGAAATCGAGTCTTCGATCTGAAGAACGTCGATTGAGTCTTCGTCAAACTGTTCGGCCCAACGTGTTTGACCGTCACTAATGCTCAAGAGTTGCGCGGTGACGCGAATGCGATTGCCGACGCGACGCAGACTGCCGTCGATCACGTAATCGATACCGAGATCGCGCCCGGCGATCAGAGGATCGATCGCGGCGCCGTGATAACGCAGCACACTGCTCGTCGGTCGCACGACGAGACGCTGAACGTTGCTAAGTCGAGTGATCAGTGCGTCAGTGAGTCCGATTCCGAGATACTCGTCCCCCGTGTTTTCTCCCGGCGGACTCAGAATGCGGAAGGGAAGTACGGCGATCGATTCCTGGTCGTCACGCAACTGCCCGGCAATCGTCGGGAGCGCAGCCAGACGATGATCCAACTTGCGCAGCAGATCGTTGAAACGCGGGTGACCGTGAAGCGGATCGAGCTCGGGATCGACGCCCGACCAAAGCACTTTTGCATCGCCCGACTCGTAAGCCCGCTCAAGTAGATCGAGCGCTTCTTCCGGACGATCGAGTTGGCACGTTACGAGCGCGAGATGATATGGCGAAACATGACGACGCTCAGCCAGCAGGTGCATGTCGTTCAATACGGACTGCGCCTTCTCGAGATCCCCGGCGGCTGCGTAAGCACTGCCAAGTCGCCCGAGCGTGTGCGAAGCTTTGCCCATCAACTCGACGCACCGCTCAGCCGCCTCAACCGCCTCGGCGTGACGGCTCAGCCGGCTCAACACAAAACTCGAGCCGTAGAGCGCCATCAGATTTCGTGGCTCGTTTTCGAGTGACGCGATCGCAAAACGATAAGCCTCGTCAAAACGGCGCGCGTGATACGAACACCAGATCACTGCAAAGCGAGAAATCACGGCGAGCGGGTCGAGGTCGCGACCAGTGTGCGCTTCGCGGAGTGACTCACTGAACCGTCCCTCCATCGCGAGCTGCAACGAATACCAGACACGCGCCGGCGCGTAGTTTGGATCGAGCTCGATCGCGCGTACGAGATGATGCTCGGCACTGCTCCACGCGAAATCGCGGCAGAGGATCGCCTGTCCGAGCGCAACGTGACCTTCCGCGAGATTCGGATCGATATCAACCGCCGTTGACGCGGCTTCGTAAGCTGCTGCCGAACACTCAGCAAACGGCATCACGCTGAACACGCCGAGCCAGTTGTGATAGTTGGCGACGCCGGCATGCGCGAGCGCGTACCGCGGATCGAGCGCGATGGCCTGCTGGTAACAGACGATCGCGCGCGCGAAACCTTCTTCAGTAAACGTGTTCCAGTAAAAACGTCCGCGCAGGTAAGCTTCGTGCGCCTGTGGATTGTCAGTGCCGCGCTTGGCGAGTCGCAGTCGCTGGTCCACAGTCAGGTGCGGCACGATCGCTTCAGCGACGTGTGAGGAGATGACGTCTTCGAGGTTGAGAACGTCTGTAAACTGCTCGTCAAACTGTCCGGCCCATGCGGTCGTCTCGTCGCGAACGTTCAGCAACTGAATCGTCACGCGAATACGTTCCGCCGTGCGCCTGATCCTGCCGTCCAAAACAAACTCAACGCCGAGCTCGCGACCCGCGCGCAACGGATCGGCGTCAGCGCCGTAACGAAGCACGCTGCTCGTTGGTCTTACTGCAAAACTGCGAATCGCGCTGAGACGCGTGATGAGCGCGTCCGCCAGTCCGGTGCCGAGATAGTCGGGACCGGTGTCAGGCTGGTTGATGTCGAGGATCTTCATCGGCAACACTGCGAGCGAGTTTTCCGTCGTGTCAGGCCTGAGTGAGCCGCTGCCGTGTGGTGGGTCAGGCAAGTCGAGAATCGGACGGCCTTCGAGATAGCGCGTAATGTCGTCGCGCAGATCAGCCGCGGTTTGGTAGCGCCACTCGGGTTCTTTGCGCAGCGCCTGCATGACGATGTTGTCGATATCGCCGGAGAGCGCGCGACGCAGTGACTCGAGCGTGGTGCCACGCGAGGTGTAGAGACGGTTAAGTGTGTCGTCGCTCGTGCCGGCATTGAGACTCGGCAACAGATCCTCGGTGCGCGTGATGATGATGCTCGGTGGCGCCGGCGCTTCTTCGCAGATCACACGTGCGATCTCGTGCGGCGCGCGGTTAACAAGGCGATACGGTCTGTGACCTGTTAACAATTCATAAAGCAACACGCCGAGGGAATAAACGTCAGTGGTTGGTGTCGTTGGCGCGCCCTGCACTTGTTCCGGCGACGCGTACTCAGGCGTCATCAAACGCATCGCGGTTGCCGTCGGATCGTGAGTGATGTCGCCGGCGAGCTGTGGATTGAGCAGCTTGGCGATACCAAAGTCGAGTAGCTTAACTGTGCCTTCCGACGTCACGAGCACGTTCGATGGTTTGATGTCGCGGTGTACGACTTGTTTCTGGTGCGCGTAGTGAACTGCATCACAGATGGCGCGAAAAAGTTTCAGTCGCTCGGTGATGTTCAGCTTATTGTTGTCGCAATAACTGTAGAGCGGCTGCCCTTCGATGAACTCCATCACGAAGTAGGGCAAACCGTCTTCAGTTGTGCCACCGTCAAGAAGCCCGGCGATGTGTGGATGGTCTAAGGCGGCGAGTATCTGTCGTTCTTTGCGGAAGCGGCGCAGGACGAAATCTGTGTCCATGCCGCGCTTGACGAGTTTGATGGCCGCGCGCTTGTTGAACTCGTTATCGGCGCGCGACGCTTCGTAGACGGCGCCCATTCCGCCGCGCCCGATCTCACGCTCGATGCGATAGGAACCGAGACGGCGCCCGAGCATCGGGTCTTTCTCTTCGATGAACGACTCGAGGACGCTCATCTCAGTGTTCCCGTAAGCGGGTTCTTCCAAAAGTTCTCCGGCGCTGTCGTACTGCGAGAGCAGAGACTCAACGTCGCGCTTGAGCTCGGTGTCTCCTGAACACACGTCTAACACGTAGCGGTCTCGATCCTCGGGAGAAAGATCGAGAGCTGCCTGGAAGATTTCTTCAACTTTTCGCCAGCGTTCGGGGGTCATCGAGTATCTAACAGAACCGAGCGCGGTAGCGCCGGGTCAAACTCTATAAGGACGGCCACTGATTGCATTGACCCGGCGCTACCGCGCTCGGTTCTGTTCAGGGCGCTACAGCGCTCCATGTTGACCGCGCGCAATCTACACAGATTGCACAAAGAATGTTCTAGTTGCCTTGCTGGATTGGACTTAATGCGTGCATCAACTATTTCTTTGCATTTCTCCATGAAGCCAGGCCTTGGCTAAGCGCCAGTGACGTTTGATGGTTGTAGGGGTGACACCCATCACGCCTGCTGTCTCTTCGATGGAGAGCCCGCCGAAGTAACGTAATTCAACCATGCGTGCCTTGTTTGCGTCGAATGTCGCCAGTGTTTTGAGCGCGTCGTCGAGCGCGATCAGTTCCGCGCTTCGTTCAACTGCTCGATCGATGTTTTCGTCCAGAGAGAGTTTTTGAAAATCCTGGCCACGTTTTTCAGCATTGTGCTTGCGCGCATGATCGACGAGCAGGCGACGCATTATCTGTGCAGCAACTCCGAAAAAATGAGCGCGGTTCTGCCAGTTCACCCGCGACTGGTCTATGAGTCGAAGATATGCCTCATGAACGAGTGCGGTCGGCTGGAGTGTGTGATCGGGTCGTTCCCGTCGCAGATAATTCGCTGCCAGCTTACGCAGTTCATCGTAGATGACGGGTAGCAAAAGATCAACCGCGGCGCGATCGCCGTTTGAGAGCTCGATCAGTAGACGGGTTACGTTGTCTGCGGGGTGCTCACTCAATCGTTAACTCTCCGTAATTGAAGACTTAAAGGCCCATTAGTATAAAGCGAAAGAACCTCTTGCGGTAGGGCTGAATGATAACGCCGAAGGCGTTGGCTAATTTGTGCCTAGGGTTCGAGGAACGAGAACCCTGGGTACGATTCTAAATGGTGTTGAACCCTGAAAGGGTTCGGCGGTTGGCGAACCCTTTCAGGGTTATATCGGTTATTAATTCCTGACCCAGGGTTGTCGCAAGCAAGCTCCAACCCTGGGCTCAAATTAGCCAACGCCTTCGGCGTTTTGCACCCTCAGCAGAGTGACAATTATGACCCGAAACGCGGATTGTTTGCGCGTTAGTGGATGAACAGGAATTTGGAAGACTTCGAGAGGTAAACATCATGCAGGCTGTGGCGGGAAAAATTAGCACTTTTGTTACGAGGGTTTTTGGTTGCTGGCACGGGGAGCTCAGCCGTCCGTTTTCGCGCGAGGGGCGCGCGTATCGGAAATGCTTGAGCTGTGGTGCGCAGCGCCAGTTTAATCTGGGCAACTGGGAAATGCAGGGTAAGTTTTTTTACACTAATTAGCGAGCCGCGTTACCTGGGAAAACTTTTTACTCTTGTCAGAGTAGATATAACTATCGCGGGCCTTAACGACCATATCCGATTCAGTAACCCTCACCTTTATCTGTCTTCTTTCCCCCTCTTTCCCCGGTGTTGACGGGTAATAGCCGAGGCTGTACTGCCGCCCAAGCTCTTCCGCGATCCACGTAAAGGCTTGTCCGATTCCAAACATCGAATCTCCACTGTAGAAACGACCGCCAGTCTGGTTTGAGAGCGCGTGCAGGTACGCCACGGCGCGTCGATAGTCGCCGGGTGACGAGCCCGGGATGGTTGAGCCGGGAATGCCGGGGCTCGGGAAGGGGATGCCGAAAATCACGCCGCCGCGCCGACCGCCGGTGCCCGGGCCCATGATGCCGCCCATTCCGGATGTATCGTAGTCGACTGAATAAATCGGAGCGTCTGATTCTTCAGCGAGACGGAGCGTGCTCTCGTACGAAGCGCGATGGCTCGTCGTGTCGACGCCGTCAGTAAAGAGGACGACGGCTTTGCGACCCGTGATCGTCTGGAGTTGTTTCCGCAGAATGTCGTCGACTGCGTCGTAGAGTCGCGTGCCGCCGCCGGTGCGTGTGCGACGGATTGCCTTCTCGATCACGTCGCGATCGGTGGTCGCTTTGCATTGCACCTGGATGCGGTCGTCAAACGACATCACCATCACGCTGTCTGTTGGTTTCAGCTTTTCGACGAACTTGATGGCGGCGTCCTGGATGTCGTCGAGACGCATTTGTGTCGAGCCGCTCGTGTCGATCAGTAGGACGACGCTGAATGGCGAATCGGTGGTGGCGAAGTAAGCGATCTTCTGGTCGACGCCGTTCTCTGCTAGTCGAAACTGATCCTTGCGGAGAAGAGGAACGTAGCGGCCGTTTCGATCCAGAACGCTTACCGGAACCATGACTAACGCGGTGTCGAATCGAATCACGTCACCTTCGACAGTCTCGCCGTTGGGGTTGACGGTAGATTCGTTTAGACCGTCGTCCGTGGATTTGGTCGTCTCAGTCTTTGGTTTCGGTTCCATCTTCCGGCCTGACTGTGCGTAGAGACCGAAAGAGACACTCAAAAGCAGAATCAGCGCGAGTCCTGTTTTATACATACGGATTCCTGGTTGGAGCGAGCCGCGTTTCGGGAGAGTGGTGTGAACGATAGATGCTGCGGAGTTAGTTAAGGTTTTCTCTGCGGCCCTCTGCGTATCTTTGCGCCCTCTGCGTTGGACTTGCTCTTTAACGCAGAGAACGCAGAGATACGCAGAGCGCCGCAGAGAAAACTTCTTTGCTTCTTTCCAGCTTGCCGGGATATATTGCCGCGCAATTATGACCGCACAAACTGAACTCGACCCAAGACTTCGCGACACCGCCTTCATCGGACACCCGAAAGGCCTCGGCCCGCTCTTCTTCACCGAGCTTTGGGAGCGCTTCAGCTACTACGGAATGCGCGCCATCCTTGTCCTTTATATGGTTGCGGCTCCGGCGCAGGGCGGTCTGGGTTTCGACGTAAAGCGCGCCGCCTCGATCTACGGTTGGTACACGATGTCAGTCTATATAACCGCCTTGCCGGGCGGACTCGCCGCTGACTACCTCCTGGGCGCGCGTCTGGCCGTCTTTCTCGGCGGCCTTGTCATCGCCGCTGGCCACTTCTCGATGGTCTTTCAGTCGATGACGTCGTTCTATCTCGGCATGGTGCTCATCGCAGTCGGCACAGGCCTTCTGAAACCAAACATCAGCGCGATGGTCGGCGGTCTCTACGGCGAGAACGATCCGCGTCGCGACAGCGGCTTCTCGATCTTTTACATGGGTATCAACGTCGGCGCGGTGCTCGCGCCGCTCGTCTGTGGCTACCTCGCGCAAAGTAAGAGTTTCCAACAAACTCTCGTAAACAACGGCTTCGATCCAAACACGAGCTGGCACTGGGGATTCGGCGCCGCGGGCGTCGGCATGATCCTCGGCCTCGTGATCTTTCTGATCTTCGGAAGCTGGCTCTCGCATGTCGGCAGCCGGACTAAGAAAAAGTCCGTCGAGAAAACCAGTGACGCTGCGGCGAACGCACCGTTGACCTCGTCTGACTGGAAACGCATCGCTGCGATCGTGATCTTCTTTCTGTTTACGATCCTGTTCTGGGGCGCGTACGAGCAGAAGGGCGCGAGTCTCAATCTCTTCGCGAAGGAACTGGTGCGTACGGAAGTTTTCGGCGTCGCATTCCCGTCGAGCTACTTGCAATCGTGTACGCCGTTCTTTGTCATAATCCTGGTGCCAGTGTTCGCAACCTTGTGGGTGAAGCTGGGCAAGCGGCAACCATCGAGTCCGGTCAAGTTTACGCTCGGACTGTTGTTCATCGGTGCTGCTTATCTATTGATGATTCCTGCGTGTATGTTGACGGCGAGCGGGAGGATCAGTCCGCTATGGCTGGTTGGTCTTTACTTCCTCGAAGTTTGCGGCGAGATGTGTTTGAGTCCGGTCGGGCTCAGTACGGTTACTAAACTCGCGCCAGTGAAGCTCGTCGGGATCATGATGGGCGTTTGGTTTCTCGCGTCGTCGTTTGGAAGCAAGCTGGCGGGTTACCTGTCAGGGTTCTTCGTGGCAAACAATTCGTGGCAGCTAGTGAAGTTGTATGGTGGTATCGCGGCGGGATTGTTGGTCGCGGCTGTGATTCTGGCATTCCTGACGCCAACCGTGAAACGCTTGATGGGCAAGGTTAGTTAAGGAACAACTGTAGGGGTGGCCCACC